>JANOUJ010000094.1:0-13870 GCA_031416815.1 Chitinophagaceae bacterium | reverse complement strand
ACCATACTTGGTAACCTGACTGAAGTATTGCACTTTTTCTTTTGGAGGCGGTGTTCTCTTTTTTAAAATATCTTCAATCGCTTCTTCAACTTCATTTGTTATAGTTGTATCGGTAGTTAGCTGTGGTAGTTGCATTCCTGTTGCAACCGCTGTGTGAACAGTAAGTAAAAAAAATTGTAAGAAGAATATAGATAAAAGTTGTTTCATTAAATACTACCGGTTTTATCGTTGCTGTTTTACCAGGTAATCAGCCAACTGCAGCAAAGTTAGTTCATCTGTTTTTTTAGTCATAATCTGCAGGCCAAATGGCATCCCATTGCTGTGCTTAAACAATGGGACCGAAATGCCGGGTACACCCGTCAGGTTAGCAAAAACAGTAAAAATATCTGCTAAATACGCAGCCACCGGGTCACTATTATTATGTCCAATTTTAAAAGCGGTAGTGGGGCTGGTCGGCAATATAACTGCTTCATAATCAGCAAATATAGCATCCACCTGGTTTATTAAAAGCCTGCGAACCTGCTGCGCTTTGCTATAGTAGGCGTCATAATAACCACTGCTTAAAACAAAGGTTCCCAGCATGATCCTGCGCTGCACTTCTTTACCAAAACCTTCGGTTCTGTTCCGTTTATAAAACTCTGTTAAATCTTTTATATTGTCCTCGGTTTGATGTCCATACCGAATTCCATCATACCTGTTTAGATTGCTACTGGCTTCGGCAGTCGTTAATACATAGTACGTGGGTACAACATAATCCAATAAATCAAAATCAATTTCCGTAACTGTATGCCCTTCCAGTCTCAGGCTTTCAATTAGGTTTAAAATACTGTCTTTTATTTCTATGTCCAGTGATGGGTGATGTAACGCTTCTTTAAAATAGGCGATCTTGTATTTTTTATACTCTTGAGTAGATAAAAATTCTGAAAATTTTTGAACTGTTTCAAGTCCCCCTCCTTGGGAGGGGTTAGGGGAGGCCACCGTACTATCATACTCGTCTTCCCCACTCATGATATCGAGTAACAAGGCTATATCGGCAATATTATTTCCAAATATTCCTATTTGATCAAATGAAGATGCATAGGCGATCAAACCATAACGGGAAATTCGGCCATAAGTTGGTTTAAAACCGATGATGCCACAAAAGTCTGCCGGCTGTCTTACTGAGCCTCCTGTATCACTTCCTAAACTGACCATACAAAGGCCAGCCTGCACTGCCACTGCACTACCCCCCGAAGAGCCTCCCGAAACTTTGGTATTGTCCATGGCATTTAAAACATTGCCATAAATTGAATTTTCATTTGAACTGCCCATCGCAAATTCATCACAGTTGCAGGCGCCGATAATAATAGCGTCCTCATCCAGTAAACGTTGAACTGCCGTAGCAGTGTATAAACTTTTAAAGCCCCTGAGCATTTTTGACGAAGCGGTAACGATATGATCCTTATAACACAGCACATCTTTAATGGCAATAACCACACCATGCAGCCTTTTTAAGGGTTCGCCTGATTGTCGTTTTTGGTCCAGCGTGGCAGCCTGTTGTTTAGCTTCTACGGCAAACACCTGTGTAAATGCGTTCAGTTTTTGGGTGCCTTCAATCTGTTGCAGGTAGTTTTGTACAGCATCAATACAGGTGGTATTGTTTGCTGTAAGCTCCCGATGATACTGGTTTATGTTTCTGAATATGAACATGAAGAATACAAGGTCACTTTATAAAAATCGGCTGAAGTGTTCCCATTAAAAAGGGTGCACTTCAGCCGAAATACAGGAATGAAGATCCTGCCTTAATTAGTTTTATTTACAGTTTCTTTTTCTTTCATACCTTCCTCAATCTCAGTCTTAACATTGTTTTTCGCATCGGTAAACTCACGCATTCCACGTCCAATACCTCTCATCAATTCAGGTATTTTTTTACCGCCGAACATCAACAATACTACAATAATAATAAGTATCCACTCACTGCCACCAGGCATGGACAGCAAAAGAATGCTGCTTAAAATAGATAAAGTCATAATCTTAATTTAGATAGCAAAGATAAATCAATTATTGGCTAACCCCACCATTTAAAATGACAAAGTTCTCCCTTGCAAAAAAGGTGAATAAGATAAGACTAATAGTAGACTTAGCGAATATAGTTTTTACCACACCTGGCTTTGCCATTGGCGGCCTGTTCGGGAGAAATACCCCTGGCGCATGATACTAAAAAAGCTACGGTGAAAAGCACAACGAGTGAAAGAATGATCCTTCTCATGGTTAAAAATTTAAGTTTTTAAATAATCAGTGGTAAAGTCATTTCGAAGGATCTCGAATTTGGTATAAGGATGCAATGATAGTACCTATTTTTGATATTTGCAATAAAAAAGGCGAAAAAATAATTTTTCGCCTTTAGAATATATTGCAGTTCCTTATTTTTTAACAACAGCCCTTCTTTTTTCGCTGATACGGGCACTTTTTCCGCTCCTGTCACGCAGGTAATACAATTTAGCACGGTTAACCTTACCTACTTTATGTAGCAACACGCTTTCAATATTGGGCGAAAATAACGGGAATAAACGTTCAACACCTACTCCATCACTCATTTTACGTACTGTAAAAGAAGCAGTTGCGCCGGTTCCCTGGCGTTTGATCACATCTCCCTTAAAACTTTGAATACGCTCTTTGGTACCCTCTATAATTTTATAATTAACAGTGATATTATCACCTGCCTTAAAATTAGGAAGCTTTGCTTTTCCTTTTGTGTCCAATTGCTCATGAACAAATTCTACTGCGTTCATATTATATGATTTTTTTACGGACGGCAAAGGTAGGGGAAAGTTATGAGTTATGAGTTATGGGTTATGAGTTTTTTCCTGGTAAAACCGAATATTTTTTTAAAATCAGTATAAATATTCAAGACAAATAAAATCCGACAAGTAAAAACTGCCGGATTTTAAGAATATTCTTTGTCCATAACGCTCAACTCAAAAACTAAAAACCCCGAAACGCCAGACTTAACGGGCTACGTTTACCGATCTTTTTTCCCTGATCACTGTTACTTTTATTTGTCCCGGGAAGGTCATTTCGGTCTGTATTTTCTGGGCAATTTCAAAACTCAGTTTATCACTATCACTATCGGTTACCTTATCAGCCTCCACGATGACTCTTAACTCACGCCCAGCCTGTATTGCATATGCCTTTTCAACGCCTGTGTAAGCCATTGCCAGGTTCTCCAGGTCTTTGATTCGCTGAATGTATTGCTGCATGATCTCACGCCTTGCACCCGGTCTTGCACCGCTGATAGCATCGCAGGCCTGGATGATGGGAGAGATAACATATTGCATTTCCATTTCATCATGGTGAGCGCCAATAGCATTAACCACAGCCGGGTTTTCTCCATATTTTTCGGCTAGTTTAGCACCTAATAGCGCATGACTTAGTTCAGTTTCTTCATCAGGCACTTTACCGATATCGTGCAATAAACCGGCTCTTTTGGCAAGCTTGGCATTCATACCCAGTTCTGCGGCCATAATAGCACAAAGATTGGCCGTTTCCCTACTGTGCATTAACAAGTTTTGCCCGTAGGATGAGCGGAAACGCATACGTCCTACCATCCGGATCAGTTCTTTATGCAGACCATGCACACCTAGTTCCATGGCGGTACGTTCGCCAATTTCCATTACCTGGTCATCGATCTGTTTCTTGGTTTTTTCCACCACTTCTTCAATACGAGCCGGGTGAATACGGCCATCGGCAACGAGTCGCTGCAGCGATAAACGGGCAATTTCCCGGCGCAAAGGATCAAAGGAAGAAAGTACGATCGCTTCAGGTGTGTCATCCACGATCAGATCTACACCCGTAGCGGCTTCTATGGCACGTATATTACGGCCTTCACGGCCAATAATAGAACCTTTTATCTCATCACTTTCCAGGTTAAATACGGTAATGGCATTTTCAATGGCAGCTTCTGCAGCGGTACGCTGTATGGTTTGTATCACTATTTTACGGGCTTCCTTGGTAGCCTTTAATTTTGCGTCCTCAATAATTTCCTGCTGAATAACCAATGCCTTTGTATGGGCTTCCTGTTTCAGGCTTTCGATTAGCTGGGCCTTGGCGTCTTCGGCACTCAGGCCGGCCACTTTTTCAAGGCGGCGGATATGTTCTTCCTGGTGTTTTTCCAGTTCTGTGCGCTTAATGTTTACGATCTCGGTCTGCCGGTTAAGGTTTTCCTTAATAGCTTCATTGTCCTTTATCTGTTTTTCAAGATTCTGATCTTTTTGATTAAGGGATTGCTCTTTTTGTTTGATGCGGCTTTCGCTTTCAACCAGTTTTTGGTTGCGCTGCAATACATCCCGCTCATGATCGGCTTTAAGCTGCACAAACTTTTCCTTGGCTTCTAAAAGCTTTTCTTTTTTAAGGTTTTCGGCCTGTAAATTTCCGTCGGTAATGATCTTTTGAGCCTGCTTTTCAGCTTCTGCTACCTGTTTTTGGGTGTTTTTAGCAAATACCAGTTTACCCAGTACGATGCCCAATATCAGCGCCACAGCGCCAATGATAATGTATATTATTATCGGATCCATTAGTTATTTTGGTTTTAAAACGGTTCAAAATCATATATAACTCCCCTTTATCCATATAAGTTAAGTGAGATGTTTAGCCTACGAAGATAAGTATTTTGTTTGTAGAAAGAGGAGATATGGAGTTGGCGACAGTAGTACATTGCAAGAATCGGGTTTGATAATATGAATTTTTCAACTCATTTTATCCAACTGCAGCTCAATTTTAAGCAAGGCATCTGCCATTTCTTTTTCTAAACCGGGGTTGGTTTCGGCGCTTGTTTGGGTAGCATACCAGATCATCACCATAGCAATATAATCCTGCATATCCTTACCGGCAAACTGGGTCTTAAATTCTACTATTTTATCGTTGATGGTTTTTAAGGTGCGGCGTATGGTTTCTTCGTCGGCCGGGTTGGTCTTAATGCGATAGGTCCGATCGCCAATTACAATATTTACAGGGATGAGTTGTTCTGCCATGATCATTCACTTAATATGCCAATACATTTATCAATTTCACGAATGTACTGGTTAATGTTTTTTTCAAAAGTTTTTCTATCGGCTTCGTTCATTTTGCCGGTAGCGGCTTTTAAAATGGTAATTTTTTCCTGTAAAGCACCAATCTGTTCTTTGTCTTTTTCTTTTGTTTGTTGCAGGTTTGCAAGCAATTCGCTTTGCCGTTGGTTTTCTTTTTGCAATAACTGGTAATTCTTCAGCAACTGTTGAAGCTTATCGTTGATGCGTTTAATATTTTGTTCTAAATCACTCATAATTTTTACTTCCTGATCTCTGCCCCGAGTTCTTTTTCATAAGCCCCAATGATTTTATTCATCATGCCGTCAATATCCTTATCTGTCATGGTTTTTTCTTCGTCTAAAAAAGTAAAGCTGATGGCCATGGATTTTTTTCCGGCGCCTATCTTTTCGCTTTCAAATATATCAAACAAACTGATGGAAGTTAGCTTATTTACCTTTGCTGCAGCCGTGGCTTTTTCTATTGCTTCAAAAGGCAGTGTTTTGGGTACTATAATAGCCAGGTCGCGGTTTACCGCCGGGTACTTTGAAACATCTGAATGTTGAATATTTATTTTCTTGTTCAGCTTCAGCAAAAGGCCCCAATTAAGATCGGCGTAAAATACGGGTTGCTTAATATCAAAGCGGTCTAATTTGTTGTTATGTACCAAACCAATTTCCGCAATTTTATCATTTTTAATGTTTGCCTGCATTGCGTTTGTTAAGCCGGGATTTTCTGCTTCGGTATAAGCATCAGCTTTTAAGCCCAATACCTGCATGATTTTTTCAAACACTGCTTTTATAAAATAGAAGTCGGCTTTTTCTCCTTTACCCTTCCAGCCATCAGCCGTTTTATTGCCGGTAATGTAAATGGTAAGATGATCGTCTTCTACATATTTTCCAGCTTCGTCAATGCTGTATATTTTTCCAAATTCAAAAAACTTCAGGTCGTTGTTTTTACGGTTGAGGTTGTAGGCAATAGAAGTAAGGCCGGTTTCCATCATTGCCGGCCTCAGTACATTCAGCTCTTCACTTAAATTATTTATCATCTTCACTGTGTTCTGCAAAACAGTGTCATTGTAATAGGCGGAGTTTGTAATTGAATTCGTAAATATTTCCTGAAAGCCTGAGCCAGCAAGATATTCAGCAATTTTTTCTGCATATGCTGCTTCATGGTTTAAAGTTTCAACGGCAGGCGCAATGGTTATCATTGCCGGAATATCTACATTATCCAAACCATCAATACGCATGATCTCCTCCACAATATCAGCTCCAATGCTGATATCAGGTTTACTAAATGGCACTTTATACCTCATTTCATCATCACCTTCTTTTATCAGTTCAAAACCCAGGCTGTTTAAAATGTTTTTAATAGTATCGCCATGATAGTTTTTGCCGCTGAGCTTTTTCAAATAATGATATTTTAAAGCTACCTCTGTTTTTTCTTTTGGGTTTGGATACATATCAATAATATCGCTGGCAATTTTGCCACCTGCAATTTCTTTAATGAGTATGGCTGCTCTTTTTAATACATTAACCGTGTTACTGATGTCAACCCCTTTTTCAAAACGAATTGCTGCATCGGTGCGGAGCCCATGCTTTAAAGATGTTTTACGCACTGATGCAGGATTAAACCAGGCGCTTTCTAAAAAAATATTCTTTGTAGTTGATGTTACACCACTATGCATGCCGCCATAAACACCGCCAATACACATGGGCGCTTCAGCATTACAGATCATCAGGTCTTCAGCAAATAATTTTCTTTCTTTTTCATCAAGGGTAACAAAGGGTGTTCCCTCGGCCAGGTTTTTTATCACTACCGTATTTCCGGTAATAGCATCTGCATCAAAAGCATGCAATGGCTGCCCTGTTTCGTGCAGGATAAAATTTGTAATGTCAACAATATTATTAATTGGTCGCAGGCCAATGCTTTTTAATTTTTGTTGCAGCCAATCAGGACTTTCGGCAATGGTTACACCCTCAATACTTACGCCGGCGTAGCGTGGGCAGGCTTCTGCATTTTCAATAACCACTTTCATTTGCAGGCCCTGGTGATCGGGTTTAAAATTATTTTTAAAGGGAGACCTTACCGCCGTTTCTTTTTTATTGTGATGCGTTAACCAGGCACAAACATCCCTGGCAACACCTAAATGGCTCATAGCATCACTACGGTTTGGTGTAAGCCCAATCTCAAAAATAGAGTCATCAGTAAGGTTAAAAAAATCGGCCAGTAAAGTTCCGGCAACTGTATCATGTGGCAACACGATGATGCCTGCATGGCTTTCGCCCAGGCCAATCTCATCTTCGGCACATATCATGCCCTGGCTTTCCACTCCCCGAATCTTTGCTTTCTTCATCGTCATGGGTTCTCCATCCACCGGGTAAATAGTTGTTCCGACGGTTGCTACTACTACTTTTTGCCCCGCAGCCACATTGTGTGCACCACAAACAATCTGTAATATTTCTTCAGTACCAATAATTACCGTGGTAAGTTTTAATTTATCAGCATCCGGATGTTTTTCGCAGGTTAGCACTTCGCCAATTACCAAACCCTGCAGACCACCTTTTACGGATTCGTATTTGTGCAGGCTTTCCACTTCAAGCCCGATAGACGTAAGAATCCTGCTTAATTTTTCGGGTTCAATTATTTCGGGCAGGTATTCACAAAGCCAGTTGTAACTAATGATCATCCGGGTATTATGTTTTATAAATAATTCGTAAAGATAGTTTTTGATTGCTAAAGGCGAAACATGCAAGACTCATAAGCTAAGCATAGATTTTAAAAATTACAACTGCCTTTCTTAGCCAAATGGTGCAAAAAAGAAAAATTTCCACTTCTCAATTGTTAATAAAACTATACAGAATGCGAATTTTGTTGAATTATGAACTGTTAATTTACTGTGTGTAATTTACCGGTAATCTGAATAAACTATCTTTGTTGTGGACAATGATGTGGAAAACCTATGTAAAAAACCTATTGGCTACTATGTGGATAAATATGAAATGAGTTTGATTATTCTTTTGCCTTTACCTTAGCCGCCCTGCATAAATCAAACCTAACCTGTAGAGAATTAGAACATGGAACTTACTAACTTTAATAAAGACAAAAAGCTGCGCCGCAAAGCGCCACTGGACCTTGCCAACATGATGTACGGCAAGGTTCCGCCTCAGGCAAAAGAACTGGAAGAAGCAGTATTGGGCGCCATCATGCTCGAAAAAAGTGCATTCGATACCGTTGTAGAGATTTTAAAACCCGAATGTTTTTATGTAGATGCCAACCAGCGTATTTACAAAGCCATGCAAGGGTTGGCCATAAAAAGTTTACCCATAGATCTGTTGACCGTCGTGGAGGAATTAAAATTCCGCGAAGAATTGGATGCAGTTGGCGGGCCTTATTATGTAACCAAATTAACCAATGCGGTTGTTTCATCTGCCAATATTGAAGCTCACTCGAGGATCGTTCTGCAAAAGTTCATACAAAGGGAACTGATCCGCATCAGCGGAGAAATAATTGGCGATGCTTACGAAGACAGCACCGATGTATTTGATATGCTCGATGAAGCAGAAACCAAACTTTTTGAGATCACTAACAATCACCTTCGTAAAAATTTCGACAGCATAGATACGGTTTTGGTAAAAACCATTCAGCGCATTGAAGACATGCGTAACAGGCAGGAAGATATTACCGGTGTTCCTACAGGTTTTCCGTCACTGGATAGAATTACCTATGGCTGGCAATCAACAGATCTTATTGTGCTGGCTGCAAGGCCATCAGTGGGTAAAACAGCATTCGCATTAAACCTGGCCAGGAGTGCAGCTTTGCATCCTACCAAACCAACAGCAGTAGGTTTTTTTAGTTTGGAAATGAGCAGCTCACAATTGGTACAAAGAATTTTAAGTTCTGAAAGTGAAATTTGGTTAGAGAAAATTGCACGTGGCAAACTGGAAGAGCATGAAATGAAACAACTGTATAAGAATGGTATTGAACGGTTATCAAAAGCACCCATATTTATTGATGATACCGCCGCACTGAATATTTTTGAACTGAGAGCCAAATGCCGCCGTTTAAAAAACAAACACAATGTGGGACTCATCATCATTGACTATTTACAATTGATGAGCGGAGCAGGTGAAAATCGCAATGGTAACAGGGAGCAGGAGATCAGCCGCATATCACGTGATTTGAAAGGGCTTGCAAAAGAATTGCAAGTGCCAATCATTGCACTATCCCAATTAAGCCGTGAAGTTGAAAAAAGAAAAGAAGGCGCAAAAATTCCGCAACTGAGTGATTTAAGAGAATCGGGTGCCATTGAACAGGATGCTGATATGGTTATGTTTTTATACCGCCCCGAATACTACGATATCACCAGCAATGAAATGGGCGAAAGCAATAAAGGCGAAACCTTTGTAAAAATTGCCAAGCACCGTAATGGTAGTTTGGATACAGTTAAGTTAAAAGCCTTACTGCATATTCAAAAATTTATTGAAGAAGAAGGCGGCAGCGATTTTGCCAGCGGCTTACCTGGTGGAAGCTGGAAACCGGTTAAGAGTGATGATGGTGATGGAGCAAAACTGTACATACAAAAAGGCAGTAAGATGAACGACGGGGAGTTTGATGAGGATGCACCGTTTTAGGCCCCCTCTTGAACTTCGTTCGTTCCCTTGCAGGGAACCCCGAAGGGGGAGGAAAAGTAGAAGATCTTAGCGAAGAATAAATTTTACTAATAATAATTTATGTGGAATGAAGAATTAAATTTGATTTTTCATTCCCTTTTTTATTTATGGCTTTACCATTTTTTTATAAAGAAGATCTAGAAGCATCAACCATAGATGTTGTGCTGGATGAAGCTACTAGCAAGCATATGGCGCAGGTGCTGCGTATGGAGAATGGAGAGCAATTGCAATTGACAAATGGTAAAGGGATTTTATTTACTGCACAGATAACAGACAATAACCGGAAGCGATGTAGCACCAGGATTATGCAAACCACCAACCACAAACCACAAACTTCAAACATCTGCATTGGCATTTCTCCTGTAAAAAATAACACCCGCTTTGAATGGTTTTTAGAAAAAGCAACAGAGATCGGTGTGACAGAAATTGTCCCGCTTATTTGTAACCGAACAGAAAAAACTGTTTTTAAGTTTGAGCGGATGAAAAGTATTTTGGTGAGTGCCATGCTGCAATCTCAACAGAGCTGGCTGCCTGTTTTACACGAGCCCGTAAAATTTAATGAGTTTGTTAAATTATCTACCCAACAACAAAAATTTATTGCACATTGTATGGATGATGCTAAAAGAAATTTAGCTGACCTGAATAATGAATCGCTGTCTTCAAAAATTATTTTAATCGGGCCCGAAGGCGATTTTACGCCTGAGGAAATTGAGCTTGCACTTAATAATCATTTCAGTGCTGTAACGCTTGGTCCCACCAGGTTAAGAACCGAAACCGCAGGTATTGTTGCGGCTACCTTACTTTGCCTCGTCTGAAAATTCATCCTGTTTGTCTGTAAGTACCGGTTCATTTAATTCCACCACCCTGTTTTTATTCATCCTTTTCCGCATAACCATATTCAGCATTTCCACAGTAAAGGAGAATGCCATACCGAAATAGATATAATTTTTAAGGTTTAATTGATGCGCTGCTTCTGCATTCCATCCTTCCATAACAAGGCTAAGGCCAATCATAACTAAAAACGATAAGGCCAGCATTTTTAATGTAGGATGTTTATGAATAAAAGCTGAAATTTTTGGGCTGAATAAGAACATCACTGTCATAGCAATAACCACAGCAGCTATCATGATCTCCACATATTTGGCGGTACCACCGGCTGTAATGATGCTGTCGAAGGAGAATACGGCATCGATCAACATGATTTGCCCGATGGCATTTAACAAGGTTATCTTTTTCTTTTTTTGGGTTGAAGCATTGGGGTCTTCGCCTTCCAGTTTATGGTGAATTTCCATCACCGATTTATAGATGAGGAAAACGCCTCCGGCCAGCATTACAATACTCGCCAGGTCGAATCCTTTATTAAAAATCGTAAATACAGATTTTCCTTTTTGTGAGAGGAGCCAGCCCAGGCCCATCAACAGCAAACTGCGTGAAAGTATTCCGGTGATCATCCAGATACGGCGTGCTTTTTTCTGGTCTTTTTGTTTATCGAGCCGGTTAAGAATGATGCTTACAAAAATTACATTATCGATGCCCAGTACTACTTCCAGCACGACAAGGATAAAAAAACTAATGATGCTTTCTGATGTAAATAGATGTTCCATGTTTAATTATAAAGATTTACAAATTTGTTTTACAATACCCGGCCCTTCATAAATAAATCCCGTCCAAACCTGTACCAATGATGCACCTGCGTCGATCTTTTCTTTTGCATCATTTCCTGTAAAGATACCACCACTTGCAATGATGGGCAATTGGCCTTTTGTTTTGCCTGAAATATAGCTTACAATTTCTGTACTGATCTTTTTTACGGGCAAACCGCTTAGACCACCGGCGCCAATGGTTTGTAGTTTGTGGTTGGTGGTTTGTAGTTGGTCTCTGCTGATGGTAGTGTTTGATGCAACAAGGCCATCTAATTTTATTTCGAGGGCTAATTCAATAACATCATCAATTTGTTCCTGCATTAGATCGGGTGCAATTTTAAGGAGGATTGGTTTTTGATTTTTTAATTTTGAATTTTGACTTTGCAGATTTGTCAATATTTTATGCAACGCATCTTTCTCCTGCAACTCCCTCAAACCCGGCGTATTGGGACTGCTTACATTCACTACAAAATAATCGACATAATTGTGCAATGCTAAAAAGCATTTTTCATAATCCATCCAGGCATTTTCGTTTGGTGTAACCTTATTTTTCCCAATATTTCCTCCAATAATGAGACGTGAGTGGTGAGGCGTGAGTAGTGAGTTGGTCATCTCACGTTTCACGACTGACGACTGACGTATCTGCCAGGCTTTTAGTCTCTCGGCCACCACTTCAACCCCATCATTATTAAACCCCATGCGGTTAATGAGTGCTTTATCTTTTGGTAAACGAAACAAACGGGGTTTATCATTTCCCGCCTGTGGCAGGGGAGTTACCGTTCCTATTTCTACAAAACCAAAGCCCAGCGCTTCCAGTTCATTTAAATATTTGGCATTTTTATCGAAACCAGCGCCTAAGCCAACACGGTTAGGGAATTGAATATTTAAAAATTCATAAGGCTTGCCCCCGTGTGGCTTAAAGCTTGAAGCTATTAAATTTTTTATACCCGGAATGCTGCACAGAACCTTCAATCCATTCATCGAAAAATAATGAACCCATTCAGCATCAAAACAAAATAAAACAGAACGGAGCAGTTTATACATTGGCGCAAAATTAAGTAATACCATCTTGATTTATGAAACTGTCAAAGGCAGTTGAGGGAATCTTAGATGGTACTTGCCTACCGGCAGGCAGGTTATGCCGATATAAAAGTGTAATTGAAATAAAAATGGTAAATCGACATTACTGTTTTCAGTTTTTTGTTTTCATCCAGAAATTATAACTTTGGTCTTGAAAGTTGCATAAACAACCATTTTGGGTTTGAGGTTTGTAATTTATGGTTTGTGGTTAAGCTCGTGATTAAAAAACGAAGCTTCTCAAAATAGCAAGCACCAACTACGATCCAAAAACCACAAACAACAAACTTATTAATCATGCAGGAAGCATACATCGTAGCAGGATACAGGACGGCGATTACTAAAAGTAAAAAAGGCGGATTTCGTTTTTACAGGCCCGACGATTTGGCCGTGGATGTAATTAAAGGTTTGCTGGCAACTGTGCCCCAACTGGATGTAAAAAGAGTAGATGATGTAATTGTAGGTAACGCTGTACCCGAGGCTGAGCAAGGATTACAGGTAGGCAGGATGATCTCTGCAAGAGCTGTTGGGATTCATGCGCCGGGCATTACAATTAACCGGTATTGTGCCAGCGGACTGGAAAGTATTGCCATGGCCACAGCAAAAATAAGAACAGGCATGGCCGAGTGTATCATTGCCGGCGGTACCGAAAGCATGAGTATGGTGCCTACCGCAGGATGGAAGACAGTACCTTCTTTTACCATTGCAGAAACAGAGCCTGATTATTATTTAAGTATGGGCCTTACTGCCGAAGCTGTTGCTAAAGAATATAATATAAACAGAGAAGACCAGGATGCTTTCAGCTATAATAGTCATCTTAAGGCCGGTAATGCCATTAAAGAAGGATTTTTTAAATCAGGCATTTTACCCATGACAGTAAATGAAATTTACTTGGATGCAAAAGGCAAAAAACAGAAACGTGATTTTGTTGTTGATACCGATGAAGGCGTAAGAGCTGATACTTCACCTGAAGGACTGGCAAAATTAAAACCTGCATTTGCAATGGGTGGTTCGGTAACTGCGGGTAATTCTTCTCAAACCAGTGATGGTGCAGCTTTTGTTATTGTAATGAGCGAAAGGATGGTAAATGAATTGGAACAAAAACCCATTGCCCGTTTGGTGAATTGTGCCAGCGCCGGTGTGCATCCACGTATTATGGGTGTGGGCCCGGTTGAAGCTGTCCCCAAAGTTTTAAAACAGGCTGGTATGAATCTCTCTCAAATTGATCTTTTTGAACTGAATGAGGCTTTTGCCTCCCAGGCTTTGGCAGTAATAAGAACATTGGAGTTAAACCCCGATATTGTAAATATTAACGGTGGCGCCATTGCATTGGGCCATCCGCTTGGCTGTACCGGTTGCAAACTCACCATCCAGCTTGCCAATGATATGAAAAGGCTGAATAAGAAATACGGTATTGTTACAGCCTGTGTTGGCG
>JANOUJ010000093.1:0-1635 GCA_031416815.1 Chitinophagaceae bacterium | reverse complement strand
AAGAAGTGAAATATTATTATCCCGGTTCGGTATTGGTAACCGGACAGGATATTATTTTCTTTTGGGTGGCACGTATGGTAATGGCTGGAATGGAATACGAAAAGCAGATACCTTTTAAAGATGTTTATTTCACCGGTATGGTAAGAGATAAACTGGGCCGCAAAATGAGTAAGAGTTTGGGTAACAGTCCTGACTTGTTAGATTTGATCGACCGCTATGGCGCAGATGCTGTACGTTTCGGCATTATGGTTTCTTCACCTGCAGGAAATGATCTGATGTTTGATGAGAACAGTCTGGAACAGGGAAGAAATTTTAATAACAAGATATGGAATGCGTTGAAGTTGGTTAAAATGTGGGAGGAAAGAGTTTCTTTAGAAGTCAATACATCAACAGACAAACTTGATGCTGTGAATTGGTTTGAAACGAAAATGAACGTAGTAGAACTAGAGGTGAATGAACTAATGAAACAATTCCGTTTAAGTGAGGCCTTAAAATTAATTTATTCTTTAATTTGGGATGATTTCTGTAGCAAATATCTCGAATGGGTTAAAATTGAGTTTAGCGCACAAGCTGTAAACAGAACTATTAGCATTTTTGAAGAGCTAATGACATTACTGCATCCTTTCATGCCCTTTATCACTGAAGAAGTATATCATATTTTGAGAGTAAGAGAAGCAGGCGACGACATTTGTATTAGACAAATAAACTTAATTCAAACTTCAAAAAATGCCTTTGATAATGATAGTGTAAAAAAAATTCTAGAGGATGTAAATAAACTATTTCAAGTATTGGCGAAGGTCAGGGAGTTGAAACAAAAAATAGAATTGAAAAAGAATAATCCTTTTGAATTGTATATTAAAGAAACTGATTACAAATTTTTACAATCGGCCGAAAAAGTTATCACCGGAGCAACCGGTTCTTTTGCTACTCATTTCGTAGATGAGCATATTGAAAATTCATTTGCAGATGTTTCAGGTACTACTTCAATATATATCGTTCCGAATCAAGATATCTCTTCAAAAGAAAAAAAAGAAGAACAAAAAACAAAATTGATTGAAGAACTTAATTATCATAAAGGTTTTCTTGCAACCGTAGAAAAAAAATTAAGCAACGAAAAATTTGTGCAAAACGCTAAGCCAGAAGTGTTGGCGCTGGAACAAAAGAAAAAAGCCGATGCGGAGGCACGGATAAAGACCATTGAAGAGAGTCTGTCAACGATCAGTTAAAACTTTAAATTGATACTAATTGTTATGTAATTTCGTTTTGTATCAATAATTACGGCTATGGCAGGTATTGTTAAACTCTTTTTTACGGTTGTGTTTGCTTTTAACATATCAGTTGTATTTGCGCAAAAGCCTAAGCCAAAAACCACAACTATCGCCAAGCCTGCCGGCTTTCAAAAATTTTCACCGCCTAAACTGATCAGCATACTCGGCATCAGGAGTGATAGTGCTCTTGTGTTCAGAGAAGAAGCTTTGCAACTGATAAACCTGCCGTTAAAAGTTACCGACGATAAAAAAGGCATCTATACCATTTCTTCGTACCAGGTAATGTACAAAAGAAAAGGCGTTACCGAAGATGAAAAGACCGGTAAGGTTTCGCCCATAACAAGTACCACAACAGATATTTTCAGAA
>JANOUJ010000092.1:0-6461 GCA_031416815.1 Chitinophagaceae bacterium | reverse complement strand
AGCCACCGCCACCACCACCGCCGAAGCTGCGTTTTGGACGATCGCCCTCAGCACGTGGCTGAGATTCATTAACGATTAATTTACGACCCTGAATTTCCACTTCGTTTAATGAAGCGATTGCAGCTTTAGCAGCTTCATCGTCTTCCATTTCAACAAAACCGAAACCTTTGCTACGGCCGTTCATTTTGTCCTTCAAAATTTTTGCGCTGGTAACGCTGCCGTGCTCTGTGAAGAGATTCATTAAATCGTCATCAGTCATAGACCAACTGAGATTTCCTACATAAATGTTCATTGTAAAAACTTTTAAATAAATAAATAAAAACCTAATGACTTAGTTGTTACAATGTACTGAATCGGACTTCAAAAAAGCTACTTCAGTCAATAGCGAAAAACTAAAACCATTAATTAACAGAGTAAAGATAGGGTTTTCCTTAGAAAATTGCCAAATAACAGTTAAAATACTTGAATTCAATCATATAGCTGTTTAGGGGCTTAAAAATCAATCAATTGGGTGGTTTTTTTATTTGTTTCGCTAAAGATTATTTACTTATCTTCGAAATTATTCAATGCGAATCTCAATAAAATATCACGATGTAGCTAAGTCTTCCCGTTCAGGTTATATTTCTATTATTACAGCTACGAGCATCACCACAACCCGTTAGGGTTGCATAATTTCATATCAAAACTTGGGCAATCGCTTTTACGCTTAACGGAAATGTAATTTTCTATAATCATTAATCACAAACATATGCAGGTTTTAAAATTTGGAGGGAGTTCAGTTGGAAGTGCTGAAAACATAAATAAGGTTGTTGAGATCATTAAAAACAAAAAGGATGATACGAAAACAGTGGTGGTTGTTTCTGCTTTGGGTGGCATAACAGATCTGTTACTTAAAACAGCAGCCCTGGCTGAAGCAAACGATGAATTATATAAATCAATTTTAAAAGAGATTGAAGACAAGCATTTGGATGCGGTGAAAGAGTTGATACCTGTTCAGCAGCAAAGTGGGATACTGAGCCTGGTAAAAAAGATTTGTAATGAAGTGGAAGATATCTGCAATGGCATTTTTTTATTGAGGGAATTATCGGCAAGAACAAAAGACCGGATAGTAAGTTATGGCGAATTACTTTCGTCACAAATTATTGCAGCCAAACTGAATGCAGTTGGGTTGATAACCGAATGGAAAGATACCAGGGAAATTATTGTTACCAACAGTAATTACAGTATGGCTGCTGTTGATTTTAGCGCTACAAATAAAAATGCTGTTGCATTTTTTGATACATCGTCTTCGTCATTATTTATTTTACCGGGATTTATTGCTGCTGATAAAAATAATATCACTACCACTTTAGGCAGGGGTGGATCTGATTATACAGCCGCAATACTGGCTGCAGCTGTTGATGCCTCTGTTTTGGAAATATGGACTGATGTTTCGGGCATGATGACAGCAGACCCAAGATTGGTGAACAATATCAAACATATTCCCCAGATATCTTACCAGGAAGCGATGGAGCTTTCGCATTTTGGTGCTAAGGTTATTTATCCGCCAACCATTCAACCGGTAATGAAGAAGGGAATTCCGGTTTGGATAAAAAACACATTTGCTCCTGCAGAAGTCGGAACGGTTATAAAAAATGAGGCAACGGCAACCGGTATCAGCATCCAGGGCATATCAAGCATTAACAATATTGTATTACTGAGCCTGGAAGGAAGCGGAATGGTGGGCATACCTGGCTTTTCAAAAAGATTGTTTGAAGCACTTGCCAATGCATCCGTAAATGTGATCCTGATCACACAGGGCTCTTCGGAGCATTCCATTTGCGTGGGTATAGATGATCATGCCAGCGCAAAAGCTAAAGAGGTAATTGATAATGCTTTTGCCTACGAGATAGAAACCGGCAAAGTTGATCCCATCATTGTTGAAACTCAATTATCGATTGTTGCAATCGTTGGTGATAATATGAAGAACCACTCGGGTATATGTGGTAAAATGTTTTCGGCATTGGGGCGAAATGGTGTGAGCATACGTGCGATTGCACAAGGCTCATCCGAAAGAAATATTTCTGCAGTTATCAGCACGGACGATGTTAAAAAAGCCATCAACGTTTTGCATGAAGAGTTTTTTGAAACAACCTATAAGCAGGTGAATCTATTTATTGCCGGCTTGGGTAATGTAGGGCAAAAATTCCTGGATCAATTGCAACAGCAAAAACAATTTTTACTGGAGAAGCTAAGAATTCAGATAAGAGTGGTTGGTATTGCCAACAGCAAAAAAATGTATTTTAATGAAGATGGTATTGATATTTTAAACTGGCAATCAGAAATACAAAAAGGAGAAGCGATGAATTTGGCTGCATTTACTTCTACCTTACAAACAAAAAATTTGCGTAACTCGGTATTTGCAGATATTACCGCTAATGAAGAACTGGCAACTGTTTATGGGGATCTGTTACAAAAAAGTATTTCAGTTGTTGCCTGTAATAAAGTAGCAGCATCTTCACCCTATATTTATTATAAAAAATTGAAGAACCTGGCGAACGAATTCAACAGCCAGTTTTTATTTGAAACCAATGTTGGCGCAGGACTTCCAATCATCGGCACATTAAAAGATCTGTTGCACAGCGGGGATAAAATAAATAGAATTGAAGCAGTACTCAGCGGTACTTTAAATTTTGTATTCAATAATTATGATGGAACAAAAAGTTTTGCATCGGTCGTAAAGCAGGCGCAGGATGAGGGTTATACTGAACCAGACCCGAGGCTTGACCTGAGCGGCAAAGATGTAATGCGCAAGATCATGATCCTGGCCCGGGAATCAGGCGAGCGGATGGAAATGGAAAATATCAGCAACAATTCTTTTATGCCAGAGAGTTGTATGACCGGATCTGTTGGAGATTTTTATGCTGCCATGGAAAAAGAAGAAGCACATTTTAAGAACATACTGAACGCTGCAAAAGACGCCGGTAAAAAATTAAAATTTGTAGCCAGCTATGATAAAGGAAAAGCCGCCGTAGGTTTGCAACAGGTAGATGAGCAAAGCGATTTTTATCATTTATATGGAAAGGATAATGTGGTGTTGTTTTATACAGACCGTTATCCAGAGCAACCATTGGTTGTTAAAGGAGCCGGAGCCGGTGCGGCAGTAACTGCATCCGGGGTATTTGCGGATATTATTAGAGCGGCGGCTAATTAATACTGTCAGGGTGAGCTTGTCGAACCCGGTGCTCTATGAAACCCGCCTTCGACAGGCTCAGGCTGACAGCCTTTTTAAATTAACTTTTCATCATGAAAAAAATAAAAATAGCAGTTCCGGCAACAGTAGCAAACCTGGTTTGCGGTTTTGATATTTTAGGTATGGCTTTGAATGATCCGTGTGATATAATGGAACTGGAGCTGATTGATGAACCTGTCATCAATATTAAGCATACCGATGATCATGGTTTGCCGGAAGAAGCAGATAAAAATGTTGCCGGCGTTGCCCTGCAGGCATTGATGGAAGATTATGGCAAGCAAATAGGGTTTAATGTAACCGTTCATAAAAATATAAAACCAGGCAGTGGACTTGGTTCCAGCGCAGCAGGTTCCGCAGGTGCCGTTGTAGCTGCCAATCATTTACTCAACAATCATTTTTCAAAAGAAGATTTGGTAAGGTTTGCCATGATCGGGGAGAAGCTGGCAAGTGGTGTTAAGCATGCTGATAATTTGGCACCCTGTATTTATGGTGGCATTACATTGGTAAGATCTGTTTTCCCTTTAGATATTATTTCTCTTGCTGCTCCCAATTTATTTGTAACAGTGGTACATCCGCAAATAGAAGTAAAGACTGCTGATGCCCGGCAGATATTGCGTAAGGAAGTTCAACTGAAAGATGCTATTAAACAATGGGGCAATATTGCAGGATTGGTTGCGGGCATTTTAAAAAATGATATTCCACTTATTGGTCGTTCACTTGAAGATGTGATCATTGAACCTATCAGAAGTATTTTAATTCCCGGTTTTGGCGTGGTAAAACAAATTAGTAAAGAAGCCGGTGCATTGGGTGGTGGTATATCCGGTTCAGGTCCGTCTGTATTTATGCTTAGCGAAAATGAAACCATTGCCCAACAGGTTGAACAGGTAATGAAAGATGTTTATTCAGCAATGGGCATCGATTTTAAAACTTATGTTACAACCATTAACCCGCAAGGTGTAAAAATTATCAGCAGCGAATAAAAAGAAGGATCAACGATGAAGTATTACAGCTTAAATAAACAATCACCTGTTGTAGATTTTGCAACAGCAACCATACTGGGACAGGCACCGGACAAAGGTTTGTATTTCCCAGAAACTATTCCTCAGGTAAGCAAAGAACTGATTGATAATATCGAAAACTATTCCAATGAAGCCATTGCATTGGAAGTTATTGCTCCATACATTGGTGATACTATTCCAAAAGATGTATTGGAAAAGATCGTAAGTGAAACTGTGAATTTTGAAATCCCTCTGGTAAGAATTACCGACGATATATTTTCACTGGAATTATTTCATGGTCCCACACTGGCATTTAAAGATATTGGGGCCAGGTTTATGAGCCGCTGCCTGGGATATTTTGCGACCCATTCGGCTTCGCTCAGGGCAAGTAAAGAAAAAGTTGTGGTGCTTGTAGCTACCTCCGGAGATACCGGCGGTGCCGTTGCAAATGGTTTTTATGACGTGGAAGGAGTGAAAGTGGTTATATTGTATCCTTCCGGCAAAGTAAGTTCGGTGCAGGAAAAACAATTAACAACACTCGGTAAAAATATTCATGCACTGGAAGTTGACGGTACCTTTGATGAATGCCAGCAAATGGTAAAAGCTGTTTTTGCTGATGTGGAACTGAATCAAAAAATAAAAATTACATCAGCCAATTCTATCAATGTTGCCCGCTGGTTACCGCAGCAGTTCTATTATTTCTATTTGTGGAAAATGTGGAAGGATAAAGCCAATCCACCGGTTGTAACTGTCCCCAGTGGCAACTTTGGAAATGTCTGTGCGGGCTTGCTTACGCAACAAAGCGGTTTGCCCATAAAGCATTTTATTGCAGCCTGTAATGCAAACGATACGGTTCCGGAATTTTTGCGATCAGGAAATTATCAACCCCAAAAAGCTGTACCTACTATCTCAAATGCTATGGATGTTGGCGATCCCAGCAATTTTATCCGCATCATGGAAATTTTTCATCAGCAAATTGATGGATTAAAGAAGACACTCGACGGTTATACGATTTCAGATGACGAAACAAAAGCAACGCTTGTTTCTGTTTTTAAAGAGCATAACTATTTGCTTGATCCGCATGGGGCAGTTGCCTATACTGCTTTACAACAATACCAGACTCAACATCCAAATACAAAAGGAGTAATTTTAGAAACAGCACATCCCGTAAAATTTTATGATGTAATTGAACCTTTGGTAAACCAAGAAGTTCCTGTTCCTGAAACTGTGGCAGCGCAAATAAAGAAAGAAAAAGTGAGCATAAAGATCAAAGCAAACACAAATGAGTTAAAAGAATTTTTATTGAACCAATAAAAAAGTCCTGCTTAAAAAAGCAGGACTCGGGTATAAGGTTAAATCGGGAAATTATTCTGCTATTACTTCAAATTCAACTTCAGTTTCGTTACCGTTACCAAAATCAATACTTGCTTTAAAAGTACCCAATTCTTTTACATCGTCTATGATCGTGATACGACGGCGATCGATCTCGTAACCTTTTTGCTCTTTAATTGCACGTGCAATCTGAACAGAAGTTACGCTGCCAAATATCTTACCGCTTGTACCTGTTTTGGCACCAATTTTTAAAGCACCATCTTTTAAAACAGCAATTACACTGTTCAATTCTGCGAGTAATTTGGCTTCTTTTTTAACCTGTTGCTTTTTCTTTTCTTCCATCATTTTCATGTTGGAAGGACTGGCTTCAATGGCCAATTTACTTGGGATCAAAAAATTTCTGCCATAGCCGTTCTTAACTGTTACCAGTTCATTAACGCCGCCTAAATTGTTTACATCCTGTATTAATATTACCTGCATTGTTTTGCATTTTTACCCAATCCAGTCCTGGCTATAACCAGGATCAAACTTTCTCCGCCAGCTGGCGGATTAGGGTGGTGAAAAAAAATTATTTTAATAGATCGGTAACGTAAGGTAAAATAGCCATTTGACGGGCTTTTTTTACTGCATCACCAACCTTACGCTGAAACTTCAAAGAGTTACCGGTAAGACGGCGTGGCAATAATTTACCTTGCTCGTTAATAAATTTCTTCAAAAATTCTCCGTCTTTGTAATCAATATAATGGATACCCATTTTTTTGAAACGGCAGTATTTCTTCGGACGCTTCTCCTGCTTAATGGCAGTAAGATATTTTATTTCATTTTTTGCCATGAGTTAAGCGGGGGTTTTTTCGTTAGTAAAACGTCCGCCACTTCTCTTTTTCGCATTGTAATCGACG
>JANOUJ010000091.1:0-21979 GCA_031416815.1 Chitinophagaceae bacterium | reverse complement strand
ACCTGCGCCTGGTGAGCAGCGGCCGGGCCTTTCGCAAACAAAAGCCATTGATGAGGAAAAGTGGCAGCTGCAAAATCTTTTAGTGCAATGGCCATGGAGGCGCTTTCATAAGCAATGGAGCAGAATTCCTTTTCTGTCTGCTCCAGGTATCGGATCAATGCGGGCATGTCGCCATGCTTTGCATAAAACAGTTGTGTCTCTAAAAAAACAGCCCGTATTTTTTCCGTGTTTTGTAATGCTACTTTCATCGCATTGATTGTACAAGACTCTTTAATCAAAACCATCGATGCATTACACAACCTCCGCCGCTACTTTTGGGTAGAACCACATCACTTCAACATCCTTCATGATAGCCTCGCCCGGAATGATCGCATTTTCCGATTCTGTATCCAACATCACCGCTCCTTCTTTTTTGCCCAGGTTAATGGTGTAAGGATTTACGCTTATATCTGGCGATGCCCCGTTCACCTGTGCATTCACCAATCTGAAAATAGCCACAGCCAACTGTTCCAGCATGTTCATGTTCTTGCCGATCTGTTCTATCAGCGCATTGGGTTCATGCTGTACTTCAATATCTTCCTGAAATTTTCTAAGCACTTTCAGGTCGAAAGGGTCTATATACCGGTTCGAAAATGTTTTATGCTCATAAGGCAACCATTCTAAGAACAGGTCCTGCATTATTTTATGCAACTCCCCAAACTTGCGGCCAAAACCATCTTTTTTTGCAAACAAATCTCTCAACACCCTGATATTTGTAAAGGCTTTATTCGCAAATAAATGGCATGGCACAGCCCAATAGACTGCCCAATCCCAGAATATCTTGATCACCATGATCTGCGTATTTCCCATCAGCAGGTATTTATCCTGGTAGATCGGTATCCATGCATCAACCAATGCCAGGTGGCATTGTTCATAAATGCTCACACGGGTTTCAATATCTTCCCCGGCCAGGTCACGCAATATCAGGTCGCTTAACCAACCGTTGTTCATTGCTATAAAATCGGTTCCGGGAGAATACAGCGGATCTAAGAATGGTCCTGATTCACCAGCCGTTCCCCACCTGTCGGTTGAATAAACCTTCTGTGTATTATGGGCGTAATGTTTTAATATCTTAAAATCCATCAATCCATCACCTTCGCCCAAAGGCACGAGCATTTTATAAGCCAGTGGTTCATTCACCCGCATCCATTCGACCGCTTTTTCATAGGTGTTAAATGTATCAAAAGGATGCACAGCCGGATCGGCAACAATACCAATGCTGGTATTTTTAGAGCCCAACGGAATTACCCATAACCAATAGCCGCTGTCCATAAAATGCACCGTACTTAAATAACGCAGGCCGGGTTCAAGAAATCCTTTCCAGTCCTTATTATCAGTCCAGGTGTCAATATCAATAACGCCTTTTAACCTCCACCATGCTGCATTTACATGGTGCTCCATTGGTTTCTGAAACTGGAACTTACGTTTCAAAACACTGGCCCTGCCAGATGCATCAGCAACCCAGCGACATTTTACTTTTATCTCTTCTCCGCCTTTTATATAAGAAACTTCGTGCCCGTTTTCGGTTGATATATCAACGCCTGAAACTTTAGCACCAAGAAGTAAATCATTTCCTCTTTCCCGGGTAAGTTTCATCAAATAATTTTCAAGTGTTCCCCTGTCAAGCTGGTGGCTGGGCACCGGCAACCGCAGGCGTGGGCCAAGCTCAACCCGGCTGGCAATATCGTCCTTGGTATCATTCTTAAAGAAAAAACGCAGGCCATGTTTGGGAAGTTCATGTTCTTCCAGGTAGCCTTTAATATCCAGTACTTCTCTTAAATAATGAGTGCCGAGCTCAACAGTTGATTCGCCCACTTTATGGGCCGCAGTTGCGGCCTCACTTTCTCTTCTTTCTAAAACAAGAATAGAGATATCAGGTTTCGCATTTTTTAATTGTAAGGAAAGTGTAAGGCCGGCGAGGCCTCCTCCAAGAACTACCACATCGTACTGTTGACTCATAAGCTATGTTTTAAAGAATATAAAATTAAGGGAAAACGATGTTAGTTTTTCTTAAAGGATTGACAACCTTCGAACGATTTTAAGATAGCAGTTTTTTTATAACTATTTATTGGATCAATTACGCCTGTCAATAAACCTGATGATCTTTCTTCCGGCTTCAGGCATCTGAATCTTTTTAATTTCTTCGTCGGTAATGTATTTTATGTGCGGACTAACCCTTAACCTGGCCTGCAGGTTTGCTCTTATCTTCCGGTTGGTTTCTTCATCAAAATTATCGGGCACAATATAGATCAGCACTTCATCTGTTCCCACTTCGTTGGATGATACCTCCGCCACATAATCAATTACATTTTCCATTTCATTCAACATATCAAATAAAGCCGGTGGATATAACGTTGTGCCTTTGTATTTTAGCATTTGTTTTTTTCGTCCCATTACCGGCGATAGCCTCAGGCTGTTACGGCCACATGCACAGGGTGTATCATCATACACACATATATCACCTGTCTTGTAACGCAGCAGCGGCATACCTTCCACACCCAGCGTTGTAATGGTTACTTCACCGGGTTCGCCGGGCGCCACGGCTTTATTCATTTCATCCAGCAACTCTACTATCAGCAGGTCGGGTTGCAGGTGACCACCTTTGCATTCGGTGCATTCTGTAAAAGCCGTTTGCATTTCGGTAGAGGCATAGGTAGAAAATAATTTAATATCCCAGGCATCAGTAATTTTTTTGCCCAACGCATTCAATGTGAAATCAGCATTGCGGATGTTTTCACCAACACAGATGGCTTTTTTTACGGTAGTATTGTTTATATCAATATGATGTTCCTCTGCGTAACTGATCAATTTAACAATGAAGGAAGGGACTGCAACAATGGCTGTTGGCTTTAACCGTAAAATAGTTTCCCACTGCAACGAGGGTACGCCAGGCCCTAGCCTTATGATACCGGCACCCAGTTTTTGAAGTCCGGAATAATAAGCCATGCCGGCCATAAACTGCCGGTCTAATGTAAGCATGAGCTGGTATACATCATTCACTGAACCTTCGGTACTTACAAAAGAAGCATATTCGTTACAGGCCAACCGGTTCAGGTCATTTTCGGTAAGCATGATGGTAACCGGGTTTCCCAACGTGCCCGAGGTAGAACTGTATTCAATGATCTTATTGCGGGGCACACATAAAAAATCTTCATTGCGTTGCTGCAGGTCTTCCTTAATAGTAACCGGTATCACACTCAGGTCTTCCATGGTTTTTATACCGGATGGATTAAACCTTGCCTTGGAAAAAAATTCTTTATAGAAAGGAGAATGTTGATTGAGATAAGCAATTGTTTCCTGCAATTTTTTTTCCTGCAGGGCAGTAATTTCTTCCGTACTTAAGAAGGCTGATTCGGGTGAATAGTTCATACGTTTTATTTCTGTTCTTGTATAAAGTTTGTCAGTCTGAGCTTGTCGAAGACAGGTTTACAAATAAAGAGGTTCTTTTCAAATAGCCTCGTCTTCGACAAGCTCAAACTGACAGTATAATTATTTAGGCTTTAATATCTCTTAAACAAAATCAACTTTCAATTACCACCATTGCACATGCCATGGTTTTTAAATGAGAAAGTGAAACAAAGATCTTTCCCAGCTTCAAATCCGCAATGGTTGTTGCTGTTAGGCCATGAAAACGGATCTCCGGTTTTCCTTCTTCATCATTAGAAATTTCAATTTCGTTGAATGCTGTACCATTTCTCCAACCGGTGCCAATAGCTTTTAAAAAAGCTTCCTTGGCTGCAAAACGGGCCGCATAATGTTCATATTTAAAAGTTCTTGCTTCACAATATATAATTTCATCGGCAGAAAAAACAAGTTCCTTAAACCCTGCTTTCTTTTCCATCTTTTGGGCAACCCGTTCAACCTCTATCAGGTCTGTACCAATTCCAAATATCATGGCGCAAGTTTTTTGTTTATTTTTTTTATCTGCTCTTTAATATGGGCCTCTTCTTTTTTTGTAGCAATTACTTTTGTTAAAGCAAGATTATAATTCTGCAAAGCAGCTGCGTATTCTTTTTGGCTGTAGAGATAATCGCCTGCCAAAAGATACGCATTGTAAAATTCAGGATTGCTTGCTACCAGGTTTGTAGTATTTACTTTACCACCATCCATTATCTGTTGTTTAATGTTTCTGAAAACCTCAAAGTTTTTGTAAGAAGACGTTAATAAAAAAGAATCAGCAGCAATGGTTAAACTACTGTCGGCAATTTCTTTGTTCTCCTTCATTCCTTTCAATGCAAAGATCTTGTTCAGATCATAGGCCACATACTGGCCCAGTTGCCAGGGCGATGTTGAAACCCAAACAATAAGTTTCTTCGGCTCAAAAACTATGGAGTGGTGGGCAATCAGCTGGTTGATGGCTTTTTCATTACCCATACCGATGTTGGCGCCGTTCAATCCTTTCTGATCACGTAAAATATTTATTGTTTTTTTTACCGTGTTCTTCCCGTTGGCATCCAATAACTGCATCAATCTTTTATAGCGGTAAGGCGAAGCACTTTCACTTTCCTGTTCCACATTCAATTTATCTTTTCCCAATAACTTGCTTTGAAAATGATTGGCACAAACTATAAAATCTTTTTGAGGATCGTACACATCCAGTTCCTCAGGCGTTTTTTCAATGATCACGGCTTTGTTATCAGCCGCCGATGCCACTAAAAAAGATTCGGAAACAAACATCTTTCTGCTCTTTGCAATAGCAATGGCCTCCCGGATGTTTTTGGCATACTGCAAAATTTCTCTTGTTACAATAGAGACCGGTGTAGCGGATCCTGTCGGCAAATCACTTTTTGCAGCATTGATCGTTACAGAGAGGCCCTGGTCGTTCATACCGCTTACAGCGCCTACAAAACCTCCCCAGGTAACCGTCATAAATTTATGCCCTTTTGCAGGGTTGAAAAATGCAATGATCTTATCCTCTGCAAATTTATCACCCACATAAAAATCAAAATTGCGACCAATGATCATCGTACTGTCGGCACTCATGCTGCCCCAGGTACCAAAAGAAGTGCAACCTACTATGGCCAGCTTTTGCACCGCATGGCCAATATCATGGGCTGCATGGTAATTTAAAATACGTTGGTAATTGGTGCCCAGGTATTGATATTTTGGTGAAGCCGATTCTGATACACCGTAGATCTCCTCCCTGTACTCTGCTGTTATATTTTTATCTAGATGGCGGTTAAAGAAACCGATCAGGTATTTTAAAAAATTCCTTTTGAATTTGGATGGGACCATTTTCGTTATCTGATCTGCAAAATAACCTTCCTGTCTTACTACCAGCTCTTCGGTTAGTTTGCCATTTATAACACCACGTTCAAAAGCATCTCCTTCTACATACAATTCATACAGGCCGCTTTTGCTGTGCCGGAACCAGTTATTTTTTAAAGTATAAAACCCTTCGCCATGATCGGTACGCTTCAGTTGCAGGGTGCTCATGTCGGCGGGCTTAGGTGGCGGCACTTTGGTAACCTGCACCAGGTAAATGGCGCCGATGATCAGCAAAATAAGGATCACGCCCAATACCCTCAAACTCCGTCTACCTGTTTTTTTCCAGTTAAGCATTTCTTATTTTTTCTATGATGTCTTCACTACCCAAAAAAGCAACACTGGTTACCAAGCCACTCATGGTGGCACCCAGTATCCCGTGCAAATTAAGATTT
Source organism: Chitinophagaceae bacterium (assembly GCA_031416815.1). Taxonomy (GTDB): domain Bacteria; phylum Bacteroidota; class Bacteroidia; order Chitinophagales; family Chitinophagaceae; genus Ferruginibacter. The sequence goes on along the minus strand of JANOUJ010000091.1, from coordinate 16,280 downwards.
TGGCCTGTTAAATACAGGTTGGGTATTTTAGTACGGGGCGATATGAATGTTTTTAAAGGATTGCTGTAATCTTTGGCAATGCCATACATGGAACCATCGTCGTTACCGATATAGTCACGGTACGATAAAGGCGTTGCCGTATAATAAGTTTTTATTGCTTTGCGTAAGCCCGGGAATTTTTCCTCCACACAATCCAATAGTTTTTCGGCTTTTCTTTTTTTAAACTCCTCGTAATCTCTTCCACGGTTTTCTTCTTTTGATACAGTATTGAATGTGCCTCCCCATTGTTCTACGTCATCAAACTTCATGTAAGTAAGCAGCGTCATAGACTCGGCATAATCAGGAGATTTAGATGATGCCGAAAAAAATATGGCATAACCACTTGGCCAGGTTTCTTCAGTATATTCTGTCAAATTCCACTCCAGCCCTTCTTTAGTGTAATAAAAATTATTTTTTATGTAAGGATATACTTTTTTCTCCAAAACAACATTCACCACAAAACCGCCGATTGAATTCTCAAGCCCTTTAATGCGGCTTTTATACGCATGTTTGATAAGATTACTCTCTGTCATTTCGAGCGTTCGTACCGGGTGCATATTGCTGATGAAATTCTTTCCATAAACATACGATCCGTCAGCCAGTTCAACAGAACTTACTCTTCCATCTTCAACCACGATCCTTTTAACCTCTGCATTGCGATGAATAACGCCTCCATGCTCCCGTATATTCCTGGCCATAAATTTTCCAATGTCAGATCCGCCGTCAATACATTTCCACGAGCTTTCAATATAACTGTTCAATATCATGGCATGCACATAAAAAGGTGTTTTGCCAGATTGTAGCACATAAAGCATGCTGTTGCCCACCAGCACAGCCTGTAATTTTTTATTGGCGGTAATTGATTCAATAAAAGTCCGGGTATCAATACTCAGCACTGTGTTTTTTTCATTAATGTTGCCGCCCGTTCTTAAATTATATAATGGAAATTTACTGCACACTTCTTTTATCTTGTCGCAGTAAAGGCGCAACGCCCTTTCTTCACCAGGGAAATCTTTCAACAAGTGATTGATAAAGTTTTCATAACCTTGCGCAAACACGTAAGCTTTATCATCGTTCTCAATAAGTATCTTATCAAAAACATCTTCATCCATTTTCTGCAGCTTAAGCTTATCTATTATGCCCAGGTATTTAAACACCTGGTAAAGGTTTTGTCCTTCACCCAACCCGCCCAGGTAATGCACGCCCGAATCGAAGATCACTTTATTCCTCACATAGGTTTGCAGGCTGCCGCCAAGCTGCCTGTTCTTTTCCAATACGCAAACTTTGTAACCTTCACGCCCCAATATATCGGCACATACCAGCCCGCCCATGCCGCTGCCAATGATCACTATGTCAAATTCTTCTGCCATTAATTTGCTGTTGCTTTTAAAATAAATATAGTGTTGGATGTATGTTTTGAATCCGGCATTTCGCTGCAGATAAGATTATTTTGCGACGCCAGATCTCTTATCGTGGTCCCCGATAAAAAACTCAACCCGGTTTCTTTTGTCTTGTTAAAGTTGAACAGCTTTGTTGAAAAAAATTCTGTCAGCTTTGTTTTTTTATGCATCGCTTTTTTATCTGCATCGCCATCTCTGATAATAAGTGAACCCCCCGCGTTAAGATTGCTGATGCATTTTTCAATCACCCGTTTTTGTTCTTCCGGCTGCAGGTAATGCAACATATCTGCCAGTATAATCGCATCGTATCGTTCAAACTCAAAACTCATCACGTCTCCGTGCACAAAATTAATGTTATTGGTTTTGCTGAAACAATTATTGGCTGTATCAATTTTATCTTCATCATAATCCAAGCCAGTTATTTGCCTCTGTGCCGATGTGAAGGATAACATGTAGGCCATAAATCCATAACCACAACCAATATCAAGTATCTTACCTTGTTGCGGAACCAGTTCGCAAAAAGTTTTATAATTTTTTTCCATGCCTGTCTTTATCCGCATGTACCATTCGAGCAACGGCCCCTTATAAATGTAGTTGTAAATCAATTTTTCCCTGAAGTATTTTGGTTGCTCAATTTCAGCTTTCAATGCAGCAAATTCTGCCCGGAAATACCTTCCTATTTGCTTCGCTCTTTCTGCATAGCCATCTCCAAACTGCAGATCGGTAGGTTTTATCCTGGGTAAAAATTTAAGTGTTACCTGTCCATTCTTTAGCAATGCATCTTTCTTTGTAAGTGTATAGTTGGTGCCGTGTATCATGATTGGCAGGATATCTGCTTCCAGTTTTTCTGCCAGGTAAAATGCTCCTTTATGAAAACGCCCGATATCACCGGCTTCCGATCTTGTTCCCTCCGGGAAAATAATGAGTGAATAACCACGTTTCATTCTGCCGGCGATCTTATCTGTTTTCTGCTCGATCCCTTCCGAAGGAAAATAATCTGCCATGCGGATAACAGGACCAAAAATAGGTGCATTCCATTTTTTATTATTGGTGAGCATCAATACTTTTGGATGCAGCATAATGAGCGGAACGATATCCAATGATGATTGGTGATTACAGATAATAATAGCAGGCCGCTGCAGATCTTCCTTAAGCGGATTAATGATCTTCTTTTTTACATTGCCCATTACATACATCAAAAACCAGCAGGCTTTTGATACCAATAGATGATAAAAGTATTTACCTCTTTCCCTAACCTGCAGCCTGATAAAACTGCGGCCCAACACAGTAAAAAAGATACTCACCGAAATAAATAATGAAAATGCTGTAGAAGATTTAATGAAGCCCCAAAGCGTCCAGGGAAAACGGCTTTTGCTAACACGGTTCTTTATCAACACTGAAAAAAAGAAAGGAATTAAAATTTGCGACATGATCACCACGCAAAGTATTCCGATGATGGAAATGAATGCAATGGATTGTAATGCCGGGTGCTTTGCAAAAATTAAAACGCCTAAACCTACAATGGTGGTAATGGCCGATAAGATGATAGATGATTTAAAAGAAGACAGGTTCTTTTTCCCCGTCTTGTATTCTTGTAGCAGGCCATCCATAATGAAGAGGCTGTAATCATCGCCCAAACCAAATATGAGTGCAGATATAATGATGTTGATGATATTGAATTGGATGCCTGCCAACCCCATGATGCCGAGTATCCAAACCCAACTAATGAGCATGGGGATGAAGGAAACAAGCGTCAGCTCTATTCTTCCATAAACAATTAGTAACACTATAAAAACCAGCATAGACGTCATCAATGCTATTTTGGAAAAGTCATCATTGATGATCTCCACGAAACGGGTGGTAAGATATTGTTTGTCCAGTACGGTAACATGTGCTTCGTTCTCAAAGGTTTTGTACACTTCCTGTCTTTTTTCAGGGATGGCTTTTACCAGGGTAACTACCGTTGTCTTGCCCGGTTTTTCGGTTATATAATCCTCCAGGAAATTTTTACGTACTCCGGCCATGGCTTCTCTATCAACTGGCACATAGGCCTTATTCAGCAACATGTTGAAATTGTCAAAAGCAGCAGCATTAAATTTTAAAGCGGTACCTTCTTTAATAACGGCTTCCATCAGTGCAGTCTTTTTTTCTGCTGTCCAATACCTGTTCCATCTTTCGATCTTTATTTTCTGCAAAGAATCTGAAATGATGAGCGAAGAAACGCCTGAATATTTCTTTACAATATTTTTCTCCTGCAGTTTTTCAATTTGTGTAACCAGTTTTTCATTGTTCATCAATGCATCATCTAAAGTCTTTCCTTCGGTAACCAGGTAAACCGATTGCAGCGCATACTGGTTGATCTGGTTTAGTTTTTTCTCCGATGCTTTTAATTTGCTGCTCATATAGTTCATATGCTGCAGGTCCGATTCAAAACCAACCTTACCGGCCCAAAAAGCAAAGAAAATAGTTAAGCCAAAAATGATGATGACGAGATATTTGTTATACTCGGGCCTTAGCGAAGCAACTTTATCTATCCATGAAAATTTATGTACGGTGTGATCAGCCTGTTCGTTTTTACCGGCAATAAAATGCGGTAAAAAAATTAACGAGCAAAGCGAAGCACCGATCAAACTGAATGCAGCAAATAGTCCCAGGTCTTTCAACATTTCCGACTCCACAAACTGCAGGCATAAAAAACCACCCACCGTTGTAAAGCTGCCGACGGTCATGGGCTTGGCCAGATCCCGTATCAACTGCTGCATATTACGGGTATGGCGGTAATGATTAAATACATGCAGTGAAAAATTTACGGCAATGCCCAGCACCACCGAGCCGGTGCCCAATGCTATAACAGATATACTTCCCTTTATAAAATAAATGGCCGCCAGCGAAAATGCCGCACCAAATATCACCGGTATCAAAATAATGAATGGCGCTCGTTTTTTGCGGAAATAAAAACCCAGGAAGACAATGATAAAAAGAATGGTAATGCCTTGCGTAAGCAACGAATCTTTGCGAAGCTGTAAAGCATTGCCCACTGAAACGGCCGTTGCGCCAAAATAAGTTGCAGTTACTTTACTATTGCTATCATCGATCAAACTATCGAGGCCTTTCAGCAACAAAGCATTTTTTTCTGTATTGTTTGGTGCAAATTTTGGTGTAATGAAAAGCATCAGGTGCTTTCTGTCTTTGGTCAGTATATAATTATCGTAGAGTTCAAAATTCTCATCGTACTGCAACTGTTGCAGTTTTTTTAATCCCAGGAATGTGATGCCCACCGGGTCTTTGCTGATCATGCTCTTTAATGCAAAGCCGGATGGAGAAGTAAGTGTGCGGAAATTCTCCTCAAGTGATTGCTTAACCCTTTCCGGTGTGATCAAAGAATCGATCGCGGTATAATCCTTTTCATTCAGGTAAACCGGCAGGTAATCGCTTACTGTCTCAAATAATTCCAACGCCAGTCCATCATCAACCTTGTAATTTATTTTGGTGATAAACGGAGCAAGTTTTTGCTGTATGTTTTCAACCAGCGCATCGGCATACAGCACCAGGCTGTCGGGTTCGGCGGCAGCAACTGTATCTTTTAAGGATACGGTAACCGCAAGCTTGTCCATGAATTTGGAGTTTTGAAAAACGGCGTTCAGTTTTTCAATTTTTTTATCGTTGGGTAAGATCCTGGAAATGTCTTCTTCAAATTTAACCTGCAAAGCAAACCATACTGCCGCCAAAAAAATTACAGCAAACGTAATAAACAAAGCGGGCCGGCGCTTTTGATAGAATTGATAAATGTGCAGTAATATTTTTTTCATACACTTAATCAGCCTTTGAAATAACTGCCTGTTTTTTACCGATCAATTTTAAAAAAATAAAAGTAGCCAGACCGAATAGGAGTGCTGCAGCAACAGCCAGTGTTATACTTCCTGTTATATATTGCACCAGGTTCTTTTTAATAGATTGAATGGTGATATCGTTACTAAAATCGATCTGCATGGCATCGTCGCCCATCCACAAGGCGCCCACTTTATAGCTCAAGAAAATGATCACCGGTATCATGGGTGGTATACTGATGTTTGCAGCAACAATCACCAACGGTTTATTCAGCTTAAATAAAATAGCGAGGAAAATGGCCGCCGCAAGTTGAAAACCCCAGATGGGAATAATGCCCATAAAAATACCAAAGGCAACCGATATGGCTTTTAACTGCGGCGAATGATGCGGATTAAACAAATGTTCATCCAATACTTTCTTCATTTTGGTTCTGCTAAAGAGTGTTCTTATAAAATCACGTGGCTTTATGTATAAAAAACTGATCAATACCAAAATTGTATTTAAAACACCGATGCGGAAAAAATCTTTATAGGGCCGGAAGTGTGAAATACGTTCTTCCTTTGGCGCATAATAAACCGTAACGGGAACAGAAATAACTTTTACTCCTTTCCATGCAGCCCTGACCAATACTTCAATTTCAAATTCGTATTTACGTGTGATAAAGCGCATTTTTTTCAAAGGCTCTAATGGATACAACCGAAAACCCGATTGTGTATCCGGACTGGTGATACCGGTTTCTACCTTAAACCAAAAATTGGAAACCTTGTTACCAAAGCTACTACCGCCAGGTACCGACGCCTGGCCCATGTTACGGGCCCCAATAATAATGGCATTGGGTGCTTCTTCCAGTTTGTTTATGAATGCCGGAAGGTCTTTGGCAAAATGCTGCCCGTCAGAATCGATGGTAATGGCATAATTGTATCCATTGTCCATAGCATATCTAAATGCCTTGCGCAATGCCCAACCTTTACCTACATTTTTTGCATAGTTAAGGAATTGAACAGCCGGGAATTGTTTCACAATGTCAACCGTATTATCGGTCGATCCGTCGTTTACTACGATGATATGATCGCTGTATTGGGCTACATCTTCAATAACTGTTGCAAGTGTAGCTGCGTTGTTATAGGTAGGAATAATAACACAGGCCTTCAAAACATCAACTTTCTCCTTCAGCGAACCGGTCATTATTAATTTGTAGATTTTAAGTTAAAATACGGCTAAAATTATAACATTAATAGGAATAACTGAGCGCTGTTAAAACTGCTGTTTTCAATCATCTTTCCACTAACCCGTGAACCGCTACTGCCTGGTGCCCGGCCATAAGTATTCGGAAAGATTTTTTTGGTATTGATAATTTTCCTTTCAAGCCCGAAGGGTTGATATTATTAAAGAAAATTCAAAAATGGAGAGGAACAGCATCCCGAAGGGATGACATATATCACCCCTTCGGGGTTTTGCAAATAAATAATGCTTGTCGCTAAAATCCTGGTATCCCTTGGGGATTATTAAAATCAATCTTCAATGTTCGAACCCGTGCCTTTTACAACAGCGGCAAAATGAACGCTGCCAGTTTTATACCTAATACACTGTCCATAATTATTTCCTTCCGAGATCTATTTCTTCTTCAACAAAACCTTTTCCTTAGTAAATGCAAAACCTGCATCAACAAAAGCCATTACTTTGCTCCAGTTTGAAGCAGGCTCAACCAGGTTGCTGTAATATTTGTAATAGGTGATCAGCAGGTTATTCCCTTCAACTTTTGCAGTACTCTCAAAACCACCACACTCATTTTTTACAGTTTTATTCAGTTTTTCTGCGCCTTCAATGGTATAGCCTTCGGGTATCTTTAATACAATATTGTGATTAAAACTGCGGGCATAGGGCATGTACACATCGAGCTTTCTTTCTCGTTGGTCTGCCTTGATCTCCAGTTGCCCGCCTGCAAATTTTCCGGCTTCCAGTATATAATTATTGCCTGCTTTTTTTACCCAGCCATCCATACTAAATGCCTCTTCAATTTCGATGGAGGCATTGGTGCCCACAATTCCGTTCTGCAGCACGTTATACTTCTTCAACTCCCTGGGCTTATCTACATACTCATTGGTAATTTCCTCTTCAAATTTTTTCTTTTGTTCTTCCCTGGCTTTGGTGATGGAGAACTGTGCATCTACCCAGTATTTTTTATAATACTTATCAAGCTTTCTCCATTCCAATTCAATATCAGATTCTTTATCGAGCACCTTACGTTCTGCAACCAGGTAATCTTCCAGTATCAAGGTTGCGCTTTGCATAGCCCGTCGCTGGTGCCCGCTGGCTTTTGCCTTGCGGTTAATATGCAGCAATTGCATGTTGGTACTGTCGAAGCTGATGGTTATATCTTCTGTCTGGTTGTTGACTGCAGCCGAAGTTTTTAATGTAGTGGCTTTGCCGTTTATCATGTCAGCTTTTTCCTGGCTCATATCTCTTCCACCCCGGAAAATGGTATTCTGCTGAATAAACCTGTAGGTCTCATCTTCAAAGGAGGGCGGCATCTCGTCGAAATTAAATAAGCTGTTGCCAAAATAATAGAACGAAAATTTTTCTTTGGCCCTGGGAATACGGATCATGAAATTAAGGTCGGCTATCGAAAAAACGTCCTTATAGGCCACATCATTTTTATCGCTCACCAAAACCAGTTCGGCATCGGCATCAAAATGTGCGTTGATCGTTTTTAAAACATTCAGGGTGGCTTCCAGTTGTTTGATAGTGCTTTGGCTTACACGAGACTGATAAAAATCCTCATACTTTGCATTGGAAGCAAATATACCGGTGAGTGTTCCAAAACTTAAGTACCTGAAATAATGATATACAAAAGGAATGATAGAATCCAGGTTGTCTTTATCAATTTTATGCTCCTTCGCATAAGTTCTCCATGCCGTCTTTATAATGGGCGATCCCTGGGTTTGCGCTAAATACGGCTTTATCAAATTCATAAACTGGTGCTCAACATCATCCGGCGATGTTACTTTTTCGATCACACCATGTTTGGTATAGTCGCCCCTGCCATGCATGATATCTGCAAAAGCATATTTAATTCTCACAATTGGCACCTGCCGGCCTTGGGAAACCCACATTACATTGGTTGACTTTGGCAGATCACTTGCCGATAACTCCAAAAGGTTATCGTCTTCCACAGTCGTGATCTTAAAATCGGGGGCACCGTTTATAGTCTGGTATTGTGCAGCCACTCTTTTATCAAGCACTATTTTTATGCCCAGTTTCAGTATAGGGTATTCATCGCCCAATATAAAAGTGAGGAAATCTACATCTTTGTCTGTTCTGGCCTGGTCAAAATAAGTAATGTAGTAATCGATGATATCGCCAATGGCAAGGTTTGGCACAGCGATCTTATTTTTTTTGCCATCTTTGGTCTCATCGAGTTTTACAGCTGCTTCTTCCACATTTATTTTTTGCAGGCTGCCATCCGCCTTGGTAACCCTGATGCCCATAAAAGTATAGGTACGCAATTTTGTGATAGCGCCACTTTGTTTACTTTGCAGTTGGTTAAAATTGATCTCTGAATAAGCATCCAGCGAAACCTGGTCATTGATAAAGATCTTTTCCCTGATGGTTCTTTTGATGGTACTGTGCATTTTACCAACATATAACAGCGACCTACCTTTGCGTTCTGTATTGGTTTCAACGGTTTGTTTGCGGGCCAGTATTACTGCCGATTCGTTTTTATATACAGCAGGCAGTTTGTTATTATCAAACATGATGTCTTTATCGCCCCATACCTCCTGATCTACTTCCTTTGCCATTTCGATATATTCGGCATTTTGTGCAAGAGCGGGCAATGTGCACATAAGGGTAAGTAAGGCAATAAAGATCCGTTTCATACTGTAGGGTTTATATTATGTTCTGTTTTTAAAATGAATAGCTGCCGCAGGCAGAAAGATGTGAATGCTATTTTGTGAGCACTACCTGTTCTTTGTATTTATCAGTCAGTTGTTTTATTTGTTTATTCCAAAGTCCGAACTCTTCCTTTTTCAAAACAGTTTGTTTTACTTTCAGCAATTTATGATATACCAGTTTATCTCCGCTTTGTTTGTAGATGATGCTAATGTCCAATATACTATTTTGTAAACTAAGGTTTACCGGCAATGTGGAAATTTTGTAGCCGGCGGGCATGGTTATTTCTGTTTCTTCATCCATTAATACTTTATTGGGCATCTGCATATTGTGTATGCGGCTGGCCGTATCAATGGTAAAATTGTCAAATGCTTTTCTAAAATCGAGGTCTAAATATATATCGTTGCCAAATACAGATGCGCCATTTTTGTGGACTACATCGTAGCTGATCCTAAGGACACTGTCGACGCCGGGAATATCGGATCTTTTTAAATTGCTGATATTGTAATCCTGGTTGCTTTCAGACAAATAGTTAACCAATGACTTTTCCATGTTCTCTTTTTTTATCCCTGTCATTTTATTAATTATATCGCTCCGGGCTTCGCCCTTGTACATATGCTCGGCGGTACCCTTCAGGTCCTGTCCGTCAATGATCAGTTTTCTTTTTTCTTTTTCGGGATTCTGTTCTGCACTCACAGACGGAATATTTGTCAAGATATATTTATCGCCATTCTCTATCAACACCTGGCGGCCGGCAATGCGCTCGGCATACTGGTTAAATGCAATGTTGGTTTCGGTACCATCTAAAAAGTAAGTTTTACCATTGGTGAGCCAGGCCGCTATCATGTGGTTGTGGACGCTCAGCGAAGGTGTGCTGAGATCATAGGGAATATGGTTGGTGCCTATCCAGCAGAGCCTTACATCAAGCCCAAGATTTTTAAGCAGGCCCTTTAATAAATTCGCCATGCCTTTACAATCGCCGTATTTTTTGGCCATCACTTCTGTGGCTTTGGCCGGCTTGAATGCAGCAATGCCATCTTCATAGGCAATGTATCGGATATTTTGGTGTACCCAGTTGAGCGCCGTTCTTACTTTATTGGCATCGCCGCTTATACCGGTGGTGATCTCTTCTGCCTTTGTTTTTAAAGCCGCATCATCATCGGTTATATTTTTTACAATATCGTAACACCACTTGTACTGGTCCTCAATTGTTTTAAAATAAGTTTGCTTCCCCTTATCAGTATTGGCTTCTTTGCAAAGCACCAATACATGAGGGTAATTGTATGCCACACCCTGGTCATAAGATTCAGATTCAAATGCGGGCAGGGCCTTCATGGTATAGGTGTAAACATCTGCATCCAGTTTACTGTCGTATCTGCTTGTTTTTTTTATATCGTTACTGCCAAAATTGTACTCCTTTAATTCGCATTTCATCCAGCGTGGTATAATAAATTCCACCTCTTTATTTTGTACAAAATACTCCTCTGTAAGATAAACTTTGGTGAAATAGCGTGGGTCTTTATAAGTTTTACTTAAGGTTACTTTTGCTGAAACGCCGATCTCATCAAATGGTATTTTAAAATAACAAACCCTTGCATCTGAATAAAAAATACCCTTAATTGAATAGTAATCATATTGTATGTCCACACCACGGAAAGGTTTATTCCTTACACTCACATCCACGGCATCGATCGTTTCATGATCGTTATACATTTCTGAATAAACAATACCGGTGCTTATTCTCCTGCTGCGGAATTCGGTTGTGTAGTTTTCTTTTACCAAAACAGGATCTGCTCCTTTATCCTGCTTGAATAAAAAGCTTTGTTTTTTATTTTCTATCACAATGCTTTTCTCATCATCGCCTCCGCTGGCCGTAGCAAAAAAAGCCCATAATAATAAAACAGGAAGTATTAACTTTTTGAACTTGGTCATTTTTATTAACGCCATTATATATTTTTAAACTAATAAGCTATACAATCAGGACTGTATAGCTTATCTGCATGCAAACTTATGAATACTTATCTACTTCATTCGTTAAAACGGCGAATGGCTGTCTGGTGGTCGTCAAACCAAATTACTCATCTTCCTTTCCAAACGTTTTTTCTTTTCTGCCATTCTTTGATGTATCCAATCGGGCCACTGGCTACTGTCTTCGGCATCATAAATACGCAGCACCTGCGATTCATCTTTTTGAATAAGGTCTTCTTCCCGGCAACCCAATATTTCTGCCGCCGTTTTTACGCCTGAATAACTGGAGCCGGCAACGCCGTGGCTCATAATGCTGGCGCCACACATATACAGGTTTTCAATTTCGGTTTTGGCTTTGTAGGAGAAGGGGCCCGTTTGCATAAAACCTTTTTCGGTACCATATACATTCCCCTTGGTTGAATTGATATAATATTCGTTGGTGATGGGCGTACCCACTTCCAGGTGAACAATATTTTTATGTATTGCCGGTAAGATCCTTTTAAAAGTGTTCATCAGTTTTTCGCAAAGCCGCTCTTTTATCTGCAGATACCTTTCATGGGTCTCATCCGGGTTTGTATATAAGGCTTTAAAGGCATCGTAGTCAATAAAAGTAACCACTTCAAGGGTGTGATGCCTGCCATTAAAACTCAACGGGTCTTTTAAAGAAGAACAACTGATGAACAACGAATCAAATTCATCCATTTCCAGTATAGATACTTTGGTAAGATCTTCATAAATGCCATCCATGTCTTTGCCCGGCATGAACCAAATATTGCCAGAGTCAAGCCCCGCCTCCCGTACATCCATATCAACCGAAATAAAGAACATAAGTGAGGTGACCGAATAACGTGTTGCTGCAAGTTTTTTAAGTAGCTTGGGGCTCAGGTGCTGGTGGCCAACCATTTTATAGGTTGCAGCAGGATCGGCATTGGATACAATTCGTTTTGCCCGGATGACTGTGCCATTTTGCAATTCAACCCCAACTGCTTTCCTCCGGGATTTGGGAGATGCGCTTGCATCGTTCTCTAGCAATATGCTTTTGACTGCTAAGCCGGTCTTTATTTCGCCTCCATACTTTTTGATGGCATTGGTCATTGCTTTTACTATTGCAGCACCACCACCCATGGGATAAAAGCCCCCGTTAAAATAATGGTCCATCAAAGCACAATGAAAAGGAAAACTTGTTTTGGAAGGAGGCAGCCCATGATCGCCGCACTGAATATTAAGCACTTTTTTAAGCAATGGGTCTTTAATATGCCAACCTAAAACCCGTTTTAGCGAGAACAGGCCGTATTTGCCCAGGTGCCTGGTTCGGTAAGGAATAGTAACATTATCCCAAAAACCGTTCATTTTAGGTATAAGAAATAACTCCTTACTTACTGTTTTAACAAGCTTAAGGTATTTGTTTATTCCCTTTCTTTCTTTCGGAAATTTTTCAGATAACGAGTCTGCTAAATTGTCTATCCCGGCAGGCATATCTATCCGTTCATCACCGATCCAACAATGCTCATAAGCATCTTTATTCATCCTGAAAAAAACAAGCTCATTGGCAATGCCCAATCCTTCGTATAAATCACACGAAGACTGGCCTTTGTCCATACCCCCTATATAATGTACGCCTGGGCTGTAGCGGTGGCCATCAATATAAAAACTATGGCACCAGCCCCCTGGCACATAATGCTGTTCAATAACAGCCACTTTTTGGCCGGCACGGGCCAGGCAGAGCGCCGCAGCTAAGCCCCCGGCACCAGAGCCAATTATAATAGTGTCAAATTCAAGCATGCCAGTTAATTCGTTAAGATTTGTTAAAATTTAGCCTAAAACTTCTGATACAAATATAAGCTAAACCTAAAAGTTCTTAATGCTATATGAAAATTGAAATTTATTCGGGCAAATGAATAAGTTTTAAACAAAAAAAACATTGTGGCATGGTTTTGGGTTTTAGTGGTCAGTTCGGGTAAATTAATTCCCAAAAACATTTTAAACTTTAAAATCTAAATATTATGTCAGAAACAAACTTCCCAACCCCTCCTGCACAAGTAATTAAGCGTAAAAATTACAAAAATGCCATCATTGGTGTTTTAGCCGCAGGCCTCATTGCAATATCGGGCTATTTGATCTATGCTAAAAGTGATAGTTCACAAACCATTCAGCAACAGGAAACAACGATTGCAAAAGTAACTGATGAAAAAAGTGATGTTCAGGCAAATTTTGACGCATCGCTTGCCAGGCTTGATTCTATGTCATCAATAAATACCGGCCTGGAAGGTAAATTAACAGAAAGGAACAATGAGATCGCCCAGGTGAAAGCCGAGATTCGTACGATACTGAATAAGAAAAATGCTACTGCTGCAGAATTGGGCAGGGCAAAAACATTGATCGCTTCATTGAATGATAAAATATCTTCTCTTGAAACAGATATTGCCAGTTTAAAAGAGCAGAACCAGTTACTGAACAACGACAATGTCGTTTTAAAGCAGGATAAAGAAACCTTAAAACGGGATCTCTCTGCAACAACAGAAATCAAACAGGCGCTTGAAAAGAAAGTAGATATTGCATCTACCTTAAATGCAAGCAATATAGTGATAACACCAATCAATGTTAAAAATAATGGAAAGGAAAAGGTTTCAACAACTGCAAAACGTGTAGATAAAATTGTGGTAAGTTTCGACGTTGATAACCGTATTATTCAGGCAGGTACTACAGAAGTTTATGTAGTGGTTTTAGGCCCCGATGGAAAAGCTATTAATACAGGGTCTGAAACTTTTACTACTCGTGAAGAAGTGGCCATGCCTTTTACTGCTAAAATGCCCGTTGACCTCGAAACCGCAACAAAGAAGAACGTTGAGTTTGCCTTTGTACCTGGTACCGATTTTATTCAGGGTAGCTACACCATCCAGATCTATCAGAATGGATTTTTAATTGGACAAGGAACCCGTGCATTAAAGAAAGGTGGTTTGTTCATTTAAGCAAGACTGTTTTCAACATATAATTAATGGTTGCTTTAATTCTAAAGAAGCTATTTGAATCTAGGAATTCAGATAGCTTTTTTGTTTAAAAGGATGCAGGCCTTGCAGTTAAAACTGCCGCACGCTTCTCTAATGTCGGCATTTTAAAATCATTATTCATTAGATTTGCACTTTTAAAATTTATGAATAAAGATATTAAAACCATCGCCATCATCGGCGGTGGCCCGTCTGGCTGTTCTTTAGCTACATTATTAAAGAGAAAAGGATATACTGTTGCTGTTTTTTACCTGGAAAAAAGGCCGGAAATTATTGTTGGTGAATCACTGGTACCAGCCATTATCCCATATTTACGTCGGCTGGGCGTAGAGGATGAAGTGAAAACGTACAGCACTTACAAACCCGGCGCTTCCGTTTGGGTTAATAAAGATGAAGAAGCCTCCTCGCCTTTTAGCTTCGGCGGCGGCGGCTTACCGCCCTATGCATATAATGTACCCCGTGTTAAATTTGACAAAACCATTTTTGACTTGGCGGTTAAAGAAGGAGTTACATTTTTCAGTCATGCAGCCAAACTGGAACGGGTTGGCAATACCGATGAACTTAAATTAAGTGATGATACCATTGCTGCAGTTGATGATTTTTTTAATGGCCAGCCCGACCTGATAGTAGATGCAAGCGGCCGTTCACGTACCATTTCCCGCCTGCTTGATATTCCTACAAAAGAAGGCGAAAGAAAAGACATTGCTGTATTTGCCCACCTAAGCGGAGCAGAAAAGATAGAACCCTATAATATACACCTCCATCGTTTGGAAAAGGGGTGGAACTGGAGGATACCCTTACCTGACCGTATTTCGGTAGGCGTAGTGATCGATCCTAAGCATTTAAAAGAATTCGGCGATACCAGGGAAGAACAGTATGATAATTTCCTGAAATCGGATGAGACCCTCAGGAAGTTTACCGCTAATGCCAAACGGGAAACCGGTGTAGCTCAATACAATAACTACCAGCTTATCTCTCAAAAAATGTATGGCAGCAATTGGCTGTTAATTGGTGATGCCGGTGGTTTCCTCGATCCTATTTTTTCATCAGGACTTTTCTTGGCCATTAAAGGTTCCTTTGCTGCAGCAGAAGCCATCAGCATGGGCACCGATACTGCCTTTAAAAAATACCAGAAAGACCAATTATACGAATTGGCTATCTGGCAAAAACTGGTTGATACCTGGTACAGCGGTGGCCTCTTTACGCTCTTTAAAGTTGGTCAAGACAGGATGGATACAGCCTTTGGTCGTTTTATTGGCCCGCATATGCAGCGGCATCTCACCCGTATCTTTTCCGGGGAAGCTGTATATAAAAGTTATAGCCGCCGGTTCCTGAACTTTGTATTTGGCCCCATGTTGGCCATGATGAAGCTGGGCCGCATGCATAACCGCAAGACCAGCGACCTGGCTATAAAGTAACCTCAACCATGCTCTGCAAAGCTACTATAAGCTGTCAGGCAGAGGCACTTATACATACAAATGACAATAAGAAAGCATTTTTTTCTCAGCTTCGCTGCCAAAGAAGGTTTGCCACAAAGGCGCAAAGGCACGAACCTGCCTGCCGACCTTTTAAATACTGGTCATTTCAACCTGTCGAAGCTGGTGTGAGTTATACTTTTATGCCGGGATTACAAAAAAAGGCATCCTTCTCGTTACCATCAATTTCATTCATCTCTGATATTTACCGTTCATCAAAACAGTAAAAATGATCTTTTTTAACAACCCTATTTTAAGAAATCAATACCAGTAAGGGTTACGGGAGAATTTTAGCTCCTAATCACTGCATATTACTGCAATATGCTTAGTACTTTGTTTTGCATAGTACTAAAGAACCCCCTATCTTTGTGTTATCAAAGTAAGCGAAGCGATAAAAGCTGAAATTTTAAAAAGCAACCAACCTGCCTACCGCAGGCAGGCTATTAAAAAATAGTTAAAACAAAAGTCATGAAAAAGCAAACAACAAACCAGTTCTCTCCAATCAGTAAAGAACAAACGGAAAAATTAACCACTGTAGTAAAAGAAACCATTGCCCTTGGGCTGAAGCAGGTAAGAACTTTCAGTACAGCCGACCTCTGGAATATCCAGCGCAGGAGCAGAACATTATTGAGCAGAAGGAGTTTTGTATAAACATATAGAAAGTATAGCCACTT
>JANOUJ010000090.1:0-5305 GCA_031416815.1 Chitinophagaceae bacterium | reverse complement strand
AATTATTTCTTCTTATGACGGTTCTTTCTTAAACGTTTTTTACGCTTGTGTGTTGCAATTTTATGACGTTTTCTCTTTTTACCACAAGGCATAACTAGTCTTTTTTGTGTTTAAAATAATTTTTTAAAATATGTAAACCGAATGTTACTTCGATATGTTACTGTAATGATTTGATCCGTTCATCAACTTCCTGGCTGTAATGTGGATCATTCACCAGCCTTTTACTTATTGTGTACCACTTAATCGCTTCTTTTTTATCGCCTTTAGCTGCATAAGTATCAGCTAAAAAAGCAACTGCTTCTACATTATCAGGTTGTACTTTTATTACCTTTTGTAAACGCTCAATAGCTTTATCATATTGTCCCGAAACATATCCACCTACGCCCAACATCATCTGTGCTTTCATGTTGTTTGAGTCCTTACGAACAACGCTTAACAACTGCTGAATGCCTTTCATCGTTTCTTCCGGGCCTCCCACTCTGCCTTTTCCAAACACATAACAACTCCCCAATCCCACTTTTAAATCGTCATTATCAGGGTACAATTCTATCGCTTTTTCAAATAAGGCTATTGCCTCTGCTGTCTTCCAGTTTAATTTCGCCTCATCCTGCTCAGTCCTTAGATTATCTAAAATTAATTGGGCAGCAAAGGTGAGGTTTTTTTCCGACTTATCCAACTTAGCAGCTTCCGATAAATAATAAGCGTAGGGTTCAAAGGATTTGGCGCTGTCTTTCCAAAAATTGGAGAGCTGTATATTGGCTGCAATTAGTTGAGTATTAACATCCCCACGTGTTACACTATTTTCTAATTTACTTAAATTAATAAGTTGCGATGCTGACAAATGTTTTTTCTCTTCAGCAATAAAATCCGCAATATTAAAGTTTTTTACGGGGTTTGTAACAGTGGAAGGTATATCGCTTTTAGGAGAAACAGTTGATCCGAAAATGAAAAGGAGAATTACAAGGGCAATTCCGGCAATGGCAAATATTAACTGTTTTTTTTGCATTGATAAAACCTGCGCTTCTTTTTACAGGAATGCAAAGTTACATTAGTCTTCATTGTCGTCATGTGTTTCTGCAGTTTCTTTTATACTTTTTGAAGATTTTATCTCTAGCATAAATTCTTTAGCTGGTTTAAAGGCAGGAATAAAGTGCTCAGGGATCTCCACCGCAATATTTTTTTTGATATTGCGGCCTATCTTAGCGGCCCTTTTTTTAGTTATAAAACTACCAAAACCACGTATGTAAATATTTTCGCCTGCGGCTAAACTGTTTTTTACTGATTTAAACATCGTTTCTAACGTCACTAAAACATCTACTTTTGGAATACCGGTTTTGTCAGAAATTTCGTTAATGAGGTCTGCTTTTCTCATAAAAATTTATTTAAAAAATTGTTACTGTTAGAAATATACAACAAAAAGATTGAATTTTCCAAAATAAGTTGATGATTATCAGGTACTTTGTAAGAAACCAACCTCGTTTTTTGATTATTTTAATTTTCATAATCAATTGATTAAGAAATATATGTGAATTATCGGGATAAATTAAAAATTGTACGATTTATATATTGTGGAAATGGATAATAATAATAAATATTTTACTAAACAACTCTTAAATTGGAATCTGAAACATAATGGCAGACTAATGCCCTGGAAAGGTGAAAAGGATCCTTACAAAATATGGTTGAGTGAAATTATTTTGCAGCAAACAAGGGTTGATCAGGGGTGGGCTTATTACAATCGCTTTGTTTCAACCTTTCCCAACATTAAAAAATTAGCAGCAGCCCCGGATGAAAAAGTATTTAAACTATGGGAAGGGCTTGGATATTACACACGTTGTAAAAACCTGATCGCTACAGCAAAATTTATTGCCAAAGAAAGGCAGGGCAAATTTCCGGAAGCGTATGATGAGATTATAAAACTGAAAGGAATTGGCCCGTATACAGCTGCTGCCATTGCATCGTTTGCCTTCAATTTGCCGCATGCAGTAGTGGATGGCAATGTTTTCAGGGTTCTGTCACGCTTTTTTGGAGTGGATACTCCGGTGGATAGTTCCACCGGAAAAAAAATATTCACAGAGATGGCCCAATTGCTTTTAAGTAAAAACCAACCGGGTATTTACAACCAGGCCATTATGGATTTTGGTGCAACAATTTGTAAACCTCAAAATCCATTGTGTTCGGTATGCCCTTTAAAAAGCAGGTGTGCAGCACTTTTAGAAGGAAAAGTTAATTTGCTTCCGGTTAAAGCCGGCAAGATGATCAAACGGCGGCGCTGGCTTTATTATTTAATTGTTGCGTACAATGGTAAAATCTATGTGAGGAAAAGAGGAGCAAAAGAAATTTGGGAAAATCTTTATGAATTTGTTTTATTTGAAACCGATAGACCATTTACATTTGAAGAAATAAAAAACTCGAAATTTTTTAAAGGTATTGCAGGTAAAAATAAACCGCTTATACAACATGTTTCAAAAACGTACAAACAGCAGCTTACGCATCAAACCATACATGGAAGTTTTATTCAACTTACCATAAATGATGCACTTCTTTTAAAGGAATACCAGGCAGTAACTTTTAAAGAAATGAGCAAGCTTCCATTCCCGAAATTTATAACCGGATACCTGGCCCAAAATGAGCTAAGGGCATTTGAAAAATAATGTCATGGTTTTCAATGGGTATTGAAATTAGAAGGTATTATGCCGATAGTATAATCCGGAACCATTTTTTCTGGTACCACCGGCAAAAAAATGTATTAAATTTGTGCTAGAGGCATGATATTGGTTGAAGGTTTAAGACAGTCGAATCAGCAGCACAAGATTTAAATAAATTTTTATGAGAGGCGTAAACAGGGTGATGCTAATAGGCAATTTGGGGAAAGACCCGGATATGCAATTTCTGGAGGGTAACATTGCGGTGGCAAAATTTTCGCTGGCCACAACAGAAACCTTTAAAGACAGAAGCGGAAAGCTCATCTCGCAAACCGAATGGCACACGGTGGTATTGTGGCGGGGCCTTGCAGAACTTGCTCAAAAGTATTTGCATAAAGGAAGCCTTGTTTATATAGAAGGACGTTTAAAAACCCGCAGCTGGGAAGACAAAGAAGGCAATAAAAAATTTGCGACCGAAGTGGTTGGCGATAACCTTATCATGCTGGATAAAAAAACGGATGGCAGCCAACTGCCACATGGTTTAGATGGGATAGACGGGCCGGATGATCATCAGGAGTTACCAAGCGCTGAAGATGGTTCAGAAAGATTGCCATTTTAATATTTTTTGATGAATACAACCTGTATACATGACCCCTTATTCTACATAATAAATAGAATAATATTTTTTACCTAAACTCATTGTTTTGGATTATCATTCGGTTTCCGGTCTCTTTAATTTCAATCTTCTGGCAATAACACCTGCTGCAACTACTATTCTTATATTTTTAGTTGTTATTCTTTTCATGTTATCTTTTTTACTGGCCGGTTCCGAAATTGCTTTTTTCTCCCTTACATTTAAGGATATTAATATGCTGCGTACAAAGAAGCAGCCGGCTTACCGCCGTATAGTCAATTTACTTGATCAGCCTAAGACCTTACTGGCTTCCATGCTCATCAGCAATAGCTTTGTAAACATCGGCATCATTTTGATCTCCAATATTTTAATAGATAGCTGGGTAGCCGGATCAGGTTTAACCTTCTGGCCCATTTTTTCAATTAAGGTTGTAGCTGTTACTTTTTTATTATTGCTGTTTGGCGAAATATTGCCTAAAGTTTGGGCAACTCATCATAAGATACAGTTTGCGGCAATGGCTTCGCTGGTAGTTGAAATTTTCACCAGTGTATTTTACCGATTCAGCAAATGGATGGTTCGCTACGGTGATAAGATCGAAAAGAAATTCTCTTCAGAAAATTCTTCCACCATGGATCGCAGCCACCTGGATTACGCAATAGACCTGTTGCCCGAGCATGAAGCAACGAACGAAGAAAAATCGATATTAAAAGGCATCCGGAAATTTGGAGATACTACTGTAAAACAGGTAATGCGAAGCCGACTTGATGTAAGCGGCATTGACATAAATTTCAACTTTGTAAATACGGTAAAAAAAATAGAAGAATTACACTATTCACGCCTGCCGGTTTTTAAAAACAACCTTGATGAAGTGGTGGGTATGTTACATACCAAAGACATTTTACCACATTTAAATGAACCGGAAAATTTTGACTGGCATACGTTGCTGCGCCAACCATTTTTTGTGCATGAAAAAAAATTAATTGAAGATTTGTTGCAGGAGTTCCGCAGCCGCCGCATGCACTTTGCTGTGGTAGTTGATGAGTTTGGCGGAACATCGGGTATTGTAACTTTGGAAGATATAATGGAAGAAATAATCGGGGAGATAAAAGATGAGTTTGATGATGAAGAAAGCAACAACAAAAAAATAGATGACTATAATTATATTTTTGAGGGCAAGACGATGATTAATGATGTATGCAAGACATTAGGACTGTCAACTGATACATTTGATGCTGTTCGGGGTGAAAGCGATTCTTTAGCAGGCTTGGTTTTAGAGATTGCCGGCGAATTTCCCCAGGTAAATGAAGAAGTGATCAACGGCCATTTTACTTTTATTCCGCTGGAGATACATAAGAACAGACTTGATAAAATAAAAATTATTATTAAAACGCCCGATGCTGTTTAATGTTCTCAAAAACCCGCCATGAAAAAGCAAGCTATTAACCCTTTTTACTTTTCCCGCAGGGCCCTGGTGGTACTTTTTACTTTTTACTTTTTGCTTCCCGCCTGCAATTCAACGTACACGTCAAAAAAGACCGGTTACTATAAAATAGATTTTCCTGAACGAAAGTATACCGTTTTTCAGCAGGAAGGATTCCCTTATACTTTTGAGTATCCGGTTTATGCACAGGTTGTAAAAGACAGCACCTATTTTGACCAGGACGTCCAAAACCCTTACTGGATCAATTTGGATTTTCCCCGGCTTGGCGGAAGGATATTTCTGAGTTATAAAGCCATCGGCGGAAAGTCCACCTACAAAGTAAAACAACCTGACGGATCTTATAAAGATTCGCTGGGCACCAATGTATTTGATTATATGGTGAACGATGCTTTTAAACTTACCAACAAAAATGAAGCTGTCGCCTCTTCCATTAAAGACAGCCTCTTTCATACAAAAAATGGCATCTCCGGGGTTTTTTTCGGTGTTGGCGTTAATGCTGCCACTGCCAAACAGTTTTTTATGAGTGATACCTCAAAAAATTTTTTCCGGGGTGCATTGTATTTTGATGTATCACCCAATGCTGAT
>JANOUJ010000089.1:0-1648 GCA_031416815.1 Chitinophagaceae bacterium | reverse complement strand
CCCAATTCATAAATACTTCACCATACACCCTTAGTCTTGCAACACCGCCATCGGGATAAATATGTAAGCGGATATGCGTATAAATTTCATCGCTATGACTCTCATAAAAATTTTGTGAGCCAGCATCCAAATGTGATTGGGGTAGAATTTCTTTCCATTCAATATCATTCCAGTCCTCTACAGGATCAGCATCATTTAAGTACACCGCTTCAATTGATGCATGAGGCGGATGATTGCCCAGGAAAAAATTGGTGTCAATATCAAAGCCAACAATTTTACCCGGTGTTGCCAATTGCACAATGGCCCAATCGTGACCCGGCGTACGTTTTCGGCGGCTTTCCCAGCCATCCATCCATTTGCCGCGGTCTGTATATTTATCAGTTATAAAAATCCCTCTTGTGGGCTTGATAAGATTTTCTTTTTCTGCAAAAAAATCATCGGTGGCAAACAATACTTTGCCTCCAAGCCTTTCCGCAGCCAGATCGGTCAGTTGTGCAAATGCCGGAGCCTCTTTAATTATTTCCTTTACTTTTTCAAAAGCCATTGTCCTGTGTTTTTTTGTATTATTTTTTTACTTTGATAAACTGTAATACCATTTACAATTGTTTGCTGAACAGTTCCGGATAATTTTTGTCCGTTGTAAGGGCTACAATTATACCTATGCAAAATATCTCCCGGTTTCACTTCAAATTTTTCGTCCGGATTCCAAATTACAATATCTGCATCATAACCTACTGCCAGTTTTCCTTTCCGGTTATCAGCCTGTAAAAATTTTGCAGGGTGTTCCGTTAGCAAAGGAATGAATTTTTCGATAGAAAGCTCTCCCTTCATCGCCGTCCATGCAGCGGGCAATAAAAACTGCAACCCTGCAATGCCGCCCCAGGCTTTAAGCAGGTTTCCGGTTTCCAGTTCCTTAATATCCGGCGGTGCCGGCGAATGATCGGTTGTTATAAAATCAAGTACTCCGTTTGCCAATGCCGCTTTAAGCTGATCATTGTTTTCTATTTCACGGATTGGTGGCGCACATTTATACAGGCAATTCGAATCGGGAATATCTTCAGCGTTAAAATAAATATAGTGGGCACAGGTTTCTGCAGTAATGGGCAATCCTTCTTCTTTCGCTTTTTGAATTTTTATCAGCGCTTCAGCAGATGATACATGAACGATATGCGTTTTACAATGGTGTTTGCGGCAAAGTTTTATCATCAGTTCAATCGCATCGTTCTCCCACTGCTTTGGGCGGCTTTCCAGGTAATAACGATAGCTGTTGGGGAAATCTAAAAATTTATTATCCACTTCTTTTTTAAAAATTTCACAATGGGCTAACAAAGGCAAATTATATTTTGCAATAACAGGCATGGCCGCATCTATTTCTTTTTCACTCACATTGGGAAATTCATCGATGCCCGAATGTGTGAGAAAACATTTAATGCCCAATACACCGGCCTCCATTAAACTTTCCAGGTCATTTTGATTTCCCGGAATCAATCCGCCATAAAAGCCAACATTAACATGAAGCTTGTTTTTTGATGCGGCTAACTTTTCATCGAACGCATTTGCGTTAGTTGTAACCGGATTTGCATTTAATGGCATATCAACCACTGTTGTTATTCCGCCAGCAGCAGCGGCCTGCGTTGCTGTATCAAAG
>JANOUJ010000088.1:0-4435 GCA_031416815.1 Chitinophagaceae bacterium | reverse complement strand
TTGAATTTGCAATTATCGATCTTTAAAAAATAAGTATCATAATCTCCATCGGGCATTGCATTGATGCAAAGCAGGCCGCCGGTTTGAGCAAGTGCCTCTATCTGTAAAACACCGGGCATTATTGGGTTTCCCGGAAAGTGCCCCTGGAAAAAATATTCATTTACTGTGACATTTTTTATACCTACTATCATGGTATCTGTTAGTTCAATGATTTTGTCAACCATTATAAAAGGAAAACGGTGTGGCAGTGTTTTTTCAATTTGCTGCTGTGTATAAACCGGCTCCTGGTTGGGATCGTAAACAGGAATATCCCTTGTATGTTTATTCTTTTTGATGTACTGCTTTATCTTTTTTGCAAATTCCACATTACTGCTGTGGCCAGGGCGGTTTGCAATGATATGGGCTTTAATAGGATAACCGATCAGGGCGAGGTCGCCAACAACATCTAACAATTTGTGACGGGCGGGCTCATTTGCAAAATGCAGTTCCAGGTTATTCAGGTAGCCTTCACTTTTTACTGCTACTTTCTCTCTGCCAAAGGCTTTTGCAAGCCTCGTCATTTCTTCGTCGGTTACCGGTTTATCAACTACCACAATGGCATTGTTAATGTCTCCGCCTTTTACCAGGTTATTATCAAGCAGCATTTCCAACTCGTGTAAAAAACAAAAAGTGCGGCAGGGCGCTATTTCTGTTTTAAAATCCTTCATGGCTTTTAAACTGGCATGTTGTGTGCCTAATACCGGGCTATTAAAATCAATGAGTGTGGTAATTTGATAATTTACAGCCGGCAGTGCAGTCATTTCAACTTTTTTCACTTCATCGAAATACGAAATGTTGGTATCAATGGTATACCATACTTTGGTTGCGTCCTGTTCCAGCACACCGGTTTTTTCAATGATCTCAACAAAGGGTTCACTGCTCCCATCGATGATGGGTATCTCGGGGCCATTTAATTCAATCAGGCAATTATCTACACCCATACCCACCAGTGCGGCTAAAATATGCTCCACCGTACTCACTTTGCAATCGCCTTTCTCTAATGTTGTTCCCCTTGATGTATCTGTAACAAGGTCGCAATCTGCCTTAATAATCGGCGAATCGGGCAGATCGGTACGCTGAAACTGGTAACCAAAACCCGGATTGGCCGGCTTAAGTATCATATTCACATTTATACCCGAATGCAGGCCAGTACCCGAAATACTGACATCTTTTACTAATGTATGTTGTTTATCTGGATTAAAATTTTTATCCATGTGTGCGCTGAATTTTGTTGGCAAAGATATTTAAAATATACTGCCGGAAGCCTTATAGCCTGAGGTACTTACATGGGGCATTAAAACTGGATCTGGAAACTTCCAAAAATCCCAAATTTAGAGCCGCTGCCTGCATAAGCAGGTGAAGGAGAAAGCCGCCAAACAAAATCAAGACGAAAAACTTTAAAGATGTTATCAATACCGGTACCAACTTCTATGTAGGTTTTATCATTTAGCGTTTTGAATCCGTATACTTTTGGATAGGGGTAGATGGTATAAGTATTAATAGCTTCATTCTCTTTACTCAATGAACCCCAAAGCGCTTTTGCGGTATAAAACTGGCGCCATTTTAATTTACGTGTAAGTGGAATAAACCGGAAAAGGCCCGAACCAATATTATGCTCCATATTTGCGCCTGCGTATTTATCGCTTAAATATTCGAACCGGTTCATCAGGTTAAAGGCAAAAGGATTGTAATAATAAAGATCATTACCCGGGTGATTCTCCAGGTTGGTAAAGGGTAATGCACCGTTTATTTTTCCGCCATAAACCCTGTAATAAAGAACTCCATAGGGAGATATTTTCATCATGTCCTTTATCAGCAGTGAATATTTGGTGTAATTGTACGCACTGTTAAATACACCTTTAAATCCTTTGGAAAAAATTACCTCCACAACCGGATATTTTGTGCCAATAGAATAACGGTTATAATCTGTTTCAATAAATCTTTCCAGGTAGGCAAAACGAAGTTTTAAGGCCATTTCGAAGTTGGTAAGCGGTTTGCCACTACTTACTTTAAATGCAGATAAGGGTAGTAAATTATATAAAGGTGTGTACTGCCTGTGCGATACAAATAGTTCCGATGAAAATCCCTTGCCAAGGTCACTAAAAGCATCAAACCTGATATCTTTTACATTGATGAATTTCCTGAAATTGTTTGGCTTCCGGATAGCAAGGGAAAAGATATTGTCCTGGCTAACTTCGCCCAATTGGCTGATACCATTATCAACATCATCCTGATAGGAGATGTGTAGCCGCATCCGTTTGGGAGCTCTCTTCACGATCCAGAACGCCTCAGCCTGCCCCTTAAATCTTTTATCCCTGAAACCGTATGCCAGGTAAGCATGCAGGTAAACATTTTTAAATAATTTTTTATTGGTTCCAAGGTCAAAACGTAGCCTGGTTCCCTGAACGGTGTCGGCGCTTATCCAGTTGAACCAAGGGCCTATTTCAAACTTGCCAACATTGCGGTAACCACCAAAGAAAAACGTTAGGTTTGTTTGCAGTTTTTGAAACTTCGGCATTTCCATCAACTTATCAATGGTTGTATAAATTGCCTTTTCATTCTTCGATAAGGTATCGTGCCGCAAGGTACTCCAGGCAGAGTCGGAATTTTTTACAACGGATTTTTCGGATTTAACCAGTTCTTCAATGCGCTGGCCTTTAAAATATGCAGTTAAAGAATCGCTGCTGATCACAATGTCTTTATAAGAAGTTGTCTTTCGCCCAATGAGCGTAAGCGAATTTTTGCCCAGCACCCTGAAATCGGCAAAGAATTTATCCCGGTTTAAAAATATCACTGAATCGTTGATGGGAAAATATTCCTGAAAAACACTGATGCGGTCAATAAAATTAATATTAGCCTCTTTACCAAGGTACATGGATATCCTCCGCACCTGGTAAGTTTTTTCTGTTACCCATGCATCGCCTTCAAAAGTATTTTGTCCGGCACGCTTGGGCTTAAAAACAAAATGATATTGTTTGCCCCCGTTTACAACCTGTGTATCGGGTACTGTAAAAATATAATAGGCATCTGCATTATCATTAAATGGACTGATAAAAGCCTTGTCCATCACGTTTACAAAATTGCTGTAAATGCTTACGTTCTGGTTCATCACGCCCAGCAGCTTGCTGAAACTTTCGTTGTTAAAGCCCTTGGTTTGACTGGCTTTAATATTTTCGTAAAACTTTTTAGGATTTTTCTGGTATGCATAATCACTCAGGCTTTCTATCAGGTATACCGGCAAAAAAGGAGCAGTTTCTGAAGTGCTGTCCATATTGTCAAAAATGAAGGAGAAGTTTTTTAAGAGAAAATTTTTCTTAGCCTTATCTGCATTAAAATTCTTAATGTCGATTTCCAGTTTATTATACGCTTCATAACTAAAGTTGCCGAGGTCGTACCGGTTGTACTGCTTCTTTTTGCTCATTA
The DNA here is from genome assembly GCA_031416815.1 of Chitinophagaceae bacterium. Taxonomy (GTDB): domain Bacteria; phylum Bacteroidota; class Bacteroidia; order Chitinophagales; family Chitinophagaceae; genus Ferruginibacter. Next base: position 973 of record JANOUJ010000088.1, on the reverse strand, counting down.
TTTTTTTCCATAAAAAAAGGCCCCTGTTCCATTTCGCTTTAATTACCACTTCACCTTTTGCAGTTCCTCTCTCCAACTGAATGTTTAGTGCTTTATTGTTTTGCAGATGAGTGATGGGAATTGCATAGATCTCAAAGCCAATGAAACTTACTTTTAACGTATCGTCTTTAAAATTGCTGAGTGCAAATGAAAACTGCCCGGCGCTGTCGGTTGATTTACCAATACCGGAACGGGCAAAATAAACCGAAGCAAAACTTACCGGTTCTTTGGTGTGTGCGTCAATTACTGTTCCGGAAAAAGAGATAGGCTGTGCATTAGATAAGGCTGAAAAAAAGAGTAAGATGATGAGTGATATGCTATGCCTGAAAGTGTTCAAAAAATTATTTTTACGGTTTGGGTATGACGTTTCAAATTTCACGCCGATTTTTGAAGCATCAAAGATATTTCATTTTAACAGCGTATGCGTTAAAGAAAATGTTAAGTAGTTGATGGTTAAGGGTTAATTGCAAAGGGAAGGCAAAAGGTTTGATGTGCTTCCTTATGCGCTGCTTTTTTCCATCAATTCTTTCAGTAACTTTTCCAGTTCTGTTACTTTTTTTGCCAGTTCGGGAAGATTTCGGGCAATAGCCATACTTCTCATGGCTTTAGAATATTCGTAGGCATTAGTTCCGGATATTATAAGACCTTCTGTTTTGAAAGAACGGTTTACACCGCTCTGTCCGTTTATTTTCATATTATTTGCAATACTAATATGACCAGCCAGCCCCGCCTGTCCGCCAATTACTACACCATTGCCAATTTTTGTACTACCACTAACACCTGCTTGTGCGGCTATCAGTGTGCTAATTCCAACTTCTACATTATGGGCAATCTGGACCAGATTATCAATTTTAGCTCCGTTTTTAATAATTGTTGAACCGATTGTAGCCCGGTCTATAGTTGTATTGGCTCCTATTTCCACGTTGTCTTCAAT
>JANOUJ010000087.1:0-1534 GCA_031416815.1 Chitinophagaceae bacterium | reverse complement strand
CAAATCAGAATTCGGTAATTCGTAACAATAAAAAAGCTTCTACAAATTGTAACAGCCTCTTAAAATTTCTTATCTAATTATCTTAACGTATTCTATGCAAATAATCATTATTCATAAACTGCTTATGAATATCTTTCAGGTCTCTTAAAATGCTGGCGTCAACTAAAGTTCCTGATGTTTCAAGTAAAAACCCACCGATCAATTCGTTGTTAACTGCCGTTTCAACTTCAAAAGTTTGTCCGGCTGCAGCCGTAGCTTTTACATTGGCTAAAATGGCATTCAGCATATCATCAGTAATAGGATCAGCAGTTGTAATTTTTACTTTATGAATATTACGCAATGCGTTGAACTGGTCAATATAAGTAGTTGCAATTTCGGGCAGGTTAGTTTCTCTTGCCTTACGTACCAGCAATTGAATAAAAGCACTTGTAAGTGTGCTTACCCTTTCTTTGGTGATCGATTCAATGATCTTTCCTTTGGCAGTCGGTTTAATAACCGGGCTACGCAGCATATTCACAAAATCGGGATTGCTTTTGCAGATCTTGTGCAACCATTTCATATCGGTATATACGGCATCTACCTGGTTTTGCTCTGTTGCCAGATCCAGTAAACTTTTTGCGTAACGGCCTGCTAAACGTGGATTGTTCATATTATTTGAGTTGCAAGCTACAAGGGGAGAAGCTACAAGTAGAATAGACTGCTTGTGGCTTGTGGCTTGAAGCTTATTAAAACTAATTCAACTTCACTTCCGCAGCCAGCGTTTTAATATAATCTTCCTGCTGTGCTTTGTTGCTTAATTCTTTACGCAATACTTTTTCACTTACTTCCAGTACCAAACTACCAACCTGGTTTTTAATTTCGGTTAATGCAGCCATTTTCTGGTTTTGGATAGAAGCATGTGCCTCGGTCATGATCTTATTTGCCTGTACTTTGGCATCTTCTTTTGCGTCAGAGATCATTTTGTCTTTGGTTTCCTTTGCTTCCTTAAGCATGCTTGCTCTTTCTTCACGTGCCTGGGCAAGAATTGCTTCGTTGTCATTCTTCATTTGGGCCATTTCAAGCTTGATCTTTTCGGCAGTAGCCAAAGATTCTGCAATGTTTTTTTCACGGGTTGCCAATCCGTCAATGATGGCAGGCCAGGCAAATTTTTTCAACAGAAAAAACACGATTAGGAAAGCTAAAAGCGTCCAGATGATAAGGCCGAAGGCCGGTGTTAATAATTGCATTTTATAGTATTTATAAAATAAAAAATTCTGAAAATGTTCAATGTTGGTATGCGGTACAAGTGAGTGACACAACGATGATGCCATGAAAAGCAAATGTCCGTCCCCAAAAGATCTACTCAATCATCTCCTCCCTTGTTCCCCCCTTCAGGGGGTCAGGGGGCAAAAATTACTGCATCCTCCGTCCTGTACTTTGGATGCAGTAAAGGTTTTTACAGCACCATAGCTAAGAAACCAATGATGATCGCAAATAACGCTGCTCCCTCAACCAAAGCGGCTGTAAGGATCATGTTACTACGGATGTCATTGAT
>JANOUJ010000086.1:0-2577 GCA_031416815.1 Chitinophagaceae bacterium | reverse complement strand
GCCTCCACTGGGAGGCATTTTTTATTTATATCAATGTTATTATTACCAGCTTCCACTTGAACCGCCCCCGCCAAAACTACCACCGCCAAAGCCACCGAATCCACCTGAGCTTCCGCCACCGCCGCTCCAGCCTCCTCCTCGTCCGCCGCCGCTAAGCATACTGCCTATCGTCCAGGCGGCAAAACCACGCCTGCTCATAAATGAACCTCCGCCGCCCTTACCACCGGAAACAGCAAGAAAGATAACTATCATAACGACCATAAATATTATTCTTCCGATTCCAAACTCACTATTTCCTTTTTTATAATTTGCAGGTGCTGTATACTCTCCTCTTACTGCCTGAATGATCGCATCTGTTCCTTCTTCAATACCACGGTAATAATCCTCTCCCCTAAAATTTGGTCTTATAATATCAGTGATAATATGGCTGGCAGTTATATCGGGCAATGCGCCTTCTACACCATACCCCGTTGCAATATTTAGCTTGCGATCATTCTTTGCAATTAATAAAACAACGCCATTATTATTATCCTTTCCGCCAACACCCCATGCCCTACCCAATTCAATATTATAATCCGCAATATCTCTACCCTGCATTGATGGAATGATTACAACAGCAATTTGTGTAGATGTTGAATCATCGAAAGCCACCAGTTTATTTTCCAGTGCCTGTACCTGGTCGGGTGTTAAAGTACCGGTAAGATCATTTACAAGTTTCGTCGGTTTTTCTTTCAGCAATTTATCCAGGTCAAAAGATTCCTGGGAAAAAGCCAATACACTTACCAGCAGCAGCGCAATTGTGGAGAAAAATTTTTTCATGTTTATAGAACAGGTACTGCTTTTTAGATTTAGCTGCCGAAAACGATCTCATCGGGCAATTCATTTTTATCTTCTGTTGGTATGTAGGGAAATTTTTCTTTTAAGGTTTGCCCGATCTGTATAATACATTGCTCAATACCAATACTGATATTTTCTTTTGTAAACTGGCCCAGCATATTTTTTACAGCCGTATCCCAATAAGCAGCGCCCGCTTTTTGGTAAATACCTTCATCTGCAAATAAAGCCAGCTCGTGATGATCCATGGCAATGTAAAGCAGCACTGCATTGCGGTGATCTGTTTGCTGCATTTTTAATTTAAAGAAAATTTCCGCAGCCCGGTCAATAGCATCCATGAATGGATTTTTGCTTTCCACGTAAATTCTTATTTCGCCACTGGTTTCCTTTTCAGCCAGGCGAATAGCCTCAACTATCTGCGCTTTATCCTGTGCAGAAAAAAATTCTCTCTTTTTAAAAAATGAAAATATGCCCATTAAAATTTTATTTCTATTGATCTGTTGGCTCCTATATCAGACTGGAAGCCATGTTTTTCTTTAAATCCCAGGATGCCTGCTACCAGCTTTGTTGGGAATGTACGAACCGAATTATTATAACCATTTATCGCTTCATTAAAATCTTTCCTCGCAACTTTTATCCTTCTTTCCGTTCCTTCCAACTGCGTTTGCAATCCGGAATAAGCTGCTGTACCTTTTAAGGTTGGATATTTTTCGATGCTGATAATTAAGTTGTTGGTTGCCGAAGCAAGTTGATCCTGTGCAGCACCCTGCTCGTTAAATTCACCGGCAGAAACACTATTGGGATTTACGTTTACTGATGCTGCCTTACTCCTGGCCTCGGTGATTTTCTGTAAGGTTGTTTGTTCAAAGTCCGAAACTCCTTTAACCACATTTACAATATTAGGAATGAGATCCATTCTGCGCTGATAGGCATTTTGAATCTCATTCCATTGTTTATTAACCTTTTCATCTTTTTTAACCAATGAGTTATAGGTCACCACTAAATATATCGCCAATACAACCAAAAAGCCTCCAATAATAAAGCCGGTATTTCTTCTTTTGTTCATCGCTGTTTACTAAATGCTGTAGGCTTTACTTTTTGTTCATGTCATCAAAATTCACATCCACTTTTCTTTCGGCTCCAGCATCTGCCTTAAACCCCTCTTTAGCCCTGAAGCCAAACATACCTCCTAAAATATTCATTGGGAAAGACCGGACTTTGGTGTTATAAGAATTAATGGCATCATTAAAAACTTTCCTGGCGTTTTTAATATTGTTTTCAATGCCTTCCAACTGTCCCTGCAATTGGAGGAAGTTTTGAGTGGCTTTAAGGTCGGGGTAAGCCTCAACTGTAGCGAGTAAACGGCTTAATGTACCGCTTAGCTGGCTTTGAGCGGCCTGGAATTCAGCAATTTTTTCCGGCGTAAGATTGTCTGCATTAATATTTACGCTCGTTGCCTTTGCCCTTGCTTCAACAACCGCTGTCAAAGTATTTTGTTCAAAATTAGCGGCTCCCTTTACAGTATTAACAAGGTTGCCGACTAAGTCAGAACGGTTTTGGTATTCGGTTTCAACATTATTCCAGGCTTTCTTTACATTCTCATCCTGCTTTACCAATCCGTTATACCCGCTGCAGCCCCAAAAGACAAGAATAACAAGTATTCCGAGCACTACTAATAATCCTGTACGTTTCATATTTGTAATTTTAAGTTGTTTAGAACTTAAAATTAGCACATTTTTATTA
>JANOUJ010000085.1:0-3877 GCA_031416815.1 Chitinophagaceae bacterium | reverse complement strand
GGGATCGGTTAGCGTGATATCAAATAGTTGCCAGTCATAATCGTCGGACAGGTTGGTAGGCACAATTTCGAAACCCAGGGTGCCCGGGGTAAAGCAGGTAAACTTATACCAGTATGGGTTCTTATCCTGAAAGATGGACCCCATCGCCAGGCAGGGGGTTGGTATCTGTCTTGTGCCGCAAATGGCAACGCTTGTTTGCTTAAAAACTGAGGAGCCACAAACTGGGAAAGCTGTAGATGGATTCTGCCCCAGATTGGTACAAGTTTGAGAAAAAATATTGATTGTTATTAAACTAAAAGCCAACAAAAAAATCGCATGCCTCATATATAAAATCTAAAGTTAAATGGTTTATTTTAAACCTTTTTCGCTGCATTATACCCGCGGCACTTTTTGTTTGAAAAATATGGTTTTATTTTAAGTGATAGATTGTTACCGAGCTTCTGGTAGCGTTTTAAACTAAAATTAATGAGTAATAAATTTTAAAATTATGGATTAAGCTGCTAATGCCATTAAAAGCATTGATGAGTACATTGCTGGCTTTTAGCCAACTGGGCAGTAACTTTTACAGTAATAAAGGCAAACTATTAAAAAGGCTGCACCCCTGGCCGTGAAGGCAATTAGTTATCAAATGCTAACTTTTAAATTAAATGGTATTGTAATTCATTTTGCCGAATATAAAAATAACATTGGTTTTTATGCCGCGCAGCTGGCCATAAATGAGTTTTTGACTACAATGACTTCATTCAAAAATTTGAAGGGTGCGGTTCAATTTCCCCTGGATAAGCTACTACCAATACATCTCAATAACAGGATGGTAGCTTTTAATGAAAAAAAAATTTAGCCAATAAAATTGAAGTAGAGGGAGAAATGGTCAAAAGCTAAGTTTTTAATAAAACTATCCCATGCTTGTAGCGCATTAGAAGTAAAAACAAGAAAGGATACTTTTTAAGGCAACTTGTATTGTCTATTTATTTAAATTTAAGGTTGATACAAAATTAGTTTTTGACAGTAATTGCCGGCCAGCCATCTTCCCACTTCATTTCTTCTATAATCAATTTCGATCTTCCCCGGTCTTTGGCATCGTAACCGTGGTATACCAAATAGTCTTTACTGTCAAAAGTATAGGCCGAATTGTGGCCTGCTCCATACCATTCCTTATTATCGCCCTGCACAATTAAGGTGCCTCCATTTTTTGCCAGATCTACGCCATTTTTGTCAAAGAAGGGTCCGGTGGCTTTTGGGCTTCTACCTACAACCACTTTATAATCACTTCTTTCACCCCGGCAACAATAATCCCACGAAACAAACAGGTAATAAAAATTTCCTTTCTTAAATATGTAAGGCCCTTCAATAGCTGCATTTCCTGCTGATGAATCGGGGGCTGTAAAATCTCTGGGGCGCCTGGCTACGGTTGACCACTGTTCGGGTTGTGCAACACTGGTTAAGTCTTCTGTTAGTTTAACCTGTTTCATGCCTTCCCAAAACGAACCAAATGTTAGCCAGGCAGTATTATTTTCATCAATAATTAAATTAGGGTCAATAGCATTCCACATATCTCTGCCGGGTACTGACTGTATTACTTTGCCTTTATCTTCCCATTTATAGTCAACCGAAGCGCTGTCTAAAGTTTTGTTGACGGCCAGGCCAATACACGAAGTATTTTTTCCGAAGGCAGAAACAGAATAATACAAATAGTATTTACCATTGTGATAGCTGATATCGGGCGCCCACATGCTGCCGCCTCTAAATGCCGGAATTGCTTTGACTACCCAATCAGGTGTTTTTGAAAAAACAGGCATTTCTTTACGCCAGTTCTTCATGTCTTTAGAAGAAAAAACAGACACGCCGTTACCCGTGGTAAACAAGTAATACTTATTTTTTTCCTTAATCATCACCGGGTCGTGGGCAGGGGTTTCGCGGGTGGGGGTCATACTACCAACAGCAGCAGGGGAGATTCTTCGACGTGCGGTATCAACTGCTGTTTGCTGCTGCTTTCTTCTGACGGTATCGGTACCGATAGCTGGTTGCTGTGCAACAATATAATTAGTGAGTATTATAAAGATGCAAACTAAAAAGGAAATTATTTTCATACCTGACTTTTATTTAGGCTTAATTATGAAAAAGAAATTTTAGAAGCCATGCACCAACGTCTTTGCCATCAATAACAAAAAATGCCTCTCCTTTAAATTTTACTTAAATAGGAGAGGCATTTATATTTTTTTAGTTTACTCTATAAAAAAGTATACTAATAAGCATGACTTTATTTAAGCATCACCTTTATTGGCATGCTATAAAGCAATTCAGCAACACCTACAGTTTTTACACCAACTCTTGCAAAAACAAAATCTTTGTTTGCTAGTGCGGCAGGTATATTAGCGCTTAAAGTTATTGGTTGAGTAGGGTCTGGTATTGCAGAAGCTAATAGTTGTACGTTTCCTGCATTATTATTTTGGTCAGTAATATTGGTTTGACCAATATACAACCTTACCAACTCAAGTGGTTTACTGGTATTAACGCGCTGTAAATTAAATGTTGCGTTAATGGCTGTGCCGCTTTTCACAAACTTTTCATTTTTTACAGTGAAAAACGGATCGATGGGAACATCTATAATAGTATTTCCTTTAACAGATACAGCAATAGTATCTGTGTTGTCTAACCATGGTCCATTACCTTTTAAACGGGTAAGTTTATATTCACCATCAAACAACCTTGCAGAAAAAGTTCCTTCCTGTGAAATAAACACAGGAATTTTACTGAAAAGTTGAAAACCTGATTGCCATAATTCAAGCTGTACACCATTAGACCTTACGCCTACAGGTAGGTTTTGGTAAACAACCCTTCCTGTTAATAATGATCCTGGTGCTTTAAAGTTGTCTTTAGCACACGAAGTAAATAAGACAACAATTACTGTTATAATTGATAAAAAGTTACGTTTCATAATTGTATATTATTGAAATGGATTACGGACAATTTTAGGATTGGCATCTAATACATTCTGCGCAATAGATGAGTAATAGTTTTGGATCTGGAAAAAGCGTGGCGCTCTAAACCTTGGTGCAGTAAGAGCCACATAAACATATTTATCGTGGCGTGCAGCATCCCCCGGTCTAATAACTCTATAACCATACAACGCTCTTTGGGTAGCAGTTGAGTTACCAGTCACCCCATTCCAAACTGTTAAGGCTGTTCTGGTACGAATTAAATCCCAAAGCCTATGATCTTCAAAGGCAAGTTCCGCTCTTCTTTCGCTTATTAATTTACCAATACTTAGCGATGTAAGACTATTAGCAGGAAAACCGGCTCTTTCTCTTAATGTATTAATGTATCCCAAAGCAGATGGTAGCTGTCCTAATTCAAATGCTGCTTCTGCTGCGTTTAACATAACTTCTCCCAAACGAAATCTAACCCACGCAACATCACTTTGTCTGCCACGATTGCTGGAGCCAGGCGCCGGATCAACATATTTTCTGATGTAAAAACCTGTATTTGATACTTCCAGGGCAGAACGTTGAGGGCCCGATGCACCCGTTAAAACTTTACCGTCGGTATATATCGATCCCAAATTGTTTTCAACAGTTTGGTAAGTACTGGTTGTAGCATTCCACACCAATACTCCTGCCTGTATTACCACTGGTGATCCTTTAAAACTGGTGCCTGGATAAATAACAGTACCGTATAATCTGCCGTCTTTGTTGGCAAAAATATCTTCCGGTTTATTGTAATAAATAAAGTCACTGTTATCAGAGGTTCGCGTTTTCATTATACCGGGTGTACCGTCTAGGTAATCGTACGTTTCTACCAGGTTTAATGAAGGGGCAATTGCAGATGATCCCAGGTTGTCTTCACGAACTGAACGGGCAATATTATCATAACTAAA
>JANOUJ010000084.1:0-9537 GCA_031416815.1 Chitinophagaceae bacterium | reverse complement strand
GGCGGAAAGTCAACTTACAAAGTAAAGCAACCCGACGGAACCTATAAAGATTCACTCGGCACGAATGTATTTGATTATATGGTTAATGATGCTTTTAAGCTTACCAACAAAAATGAAGCTGTCGCCTCTTCCATTAAAGACAGCCTTTTTCATACAAAAAATGGCATCACCGGGGTTTTTTTCCGTGTTGGCGGTAATGCTGCCACTGCCAAACAGTTTTTTATGAGCGATACTACAAAAAATTTTTTCCGTGGCGCTTTGTATTTTGATGTCACACCCAATGCCGATTCCTTAAGGCCCGTTGTTGATTTTTTGCAAAAAGATATTGACCATCTTATCAATACTTTTAAGTGGACGAATAAATAAATACTCCGGGTTTTAATCCTGCTGCTTAATTTTTTTCTCTACCATCTTATCATCAATCACTATCGGTTCCTTTATCCGTCCTCTGGAAAAATTTTCAAAACGTATTGTTTTTTTAGCCTTTTTTACTTTTTTACCTGCTTTTGCTTTTGTAACCACTTTGGTTTCTGCGGGGGTGGTCTCAACATTCTTTACAGGAATAATTTCAACGGTTTTTTCTTCCACAGCAGGAACCGGTATTGGTAGTTTTTCTTCCACATACAGCTTTTTAAGTTCACCGTTTTTTTTGCTGCTGTAATAATCGGCTACGCCATACACGGTGGCGACAGAAAACAGGCCAATGCCTGCATAAATAATTGCTTTCATGTTTTTTGTTTTTTTTCTGTGCTAATATTTGTCAGCACAGAAGGGTTAAGAAAATTGTTTATTAATTATTAAGCCAAAAATGTTTTTAAGTACGATTTGCTTTTTCTATAGATGAGGTATTCAGCCACCAGCATATTGCCCAGCACACTTATCCAGAGCGAAATTTCATAATTATGCAGGTGGTCAACATCAAAGTAATAAAAGAGTAGATGATAAACCCTGAATGTTACTGCCGTCATGGCCATGCTGTAACTGCGTATCATCCAGTTTTTGTGCGCAAGTACATTTTTTACTTTGATGGTTTGTAATCCCTTCATCGTACTATAAAACCAATATAAAGCCATGAACATAAAAAGCGTGCGTTCCCAAAAACTTCCCTTGGCAAAAAAGCTCATGTACAGTCCGGTTGGCGCACCCAGTACCAATACAACAAAAACATATGTTTTTCCCATCCAGATATGTATGGCCTTTCTTTTTTTAAGGATATAACTTGAGAATTGAGTGAGTGCCGCCACAATGCAAAACATGCCTGCAAAAATGTGTATGTAAAAGCTGTATTTGTAAACGGGCTTTAAAAAAAGCAATGCCCGTTCTTCAATAAAGCTGAACTGCTCGCTGAAAGAGAAATATGGGAGGGTGTTTTTTACCAACAGCAGGCTGAAAAAAACTACCGGTATCCAGAAAAGGGCAGCAAACAAATAGCGGATGCTTTGTTGCAGGGTTAATTGGCGGCTGTTGAGCATGTTGGTTGGGTTTCAGGTTTGATGAGCGGATAAAAGCATTTCACAAAAAATCTTGTTACAAATTTGTTAACTCCGGCTACAGCCAGTCTCACCGGCTTTGTAAACATTCCATTTCATCTACACCCTAAATCTTTAACTTTGCGCCCATGATTGCAATCGACAATATATTGATCAGTGATGAGGTAGTTAAAGAACAGTTTGTTTGCGACCTGAGTAAATGCAAAGGCGCCTGTTGTGTGGATGGCGATGCCGGTGCCCCACTTGAAAATCATGAGCTTGATAAGATCAATGAAGTGTACGATGCCGTATTGCCCTATCTGAATGAGACAAGCAAGAAGGAATTGGAGCGTCAGGGTAGATATGTGTACGACAGGGAGTATGGATGGGTAACGCCGACCATCAATAGTAAAGTTTGTGTGTATGGCATTTATGATGCAGACGGAGTGGTGAAATGTGGTATTGAGCAGGCTTATAATGATGGGAAAGTAAAGTGGAAAAAACCCATCAGTTGTCATCTCTTTCCTATCATTACAAAAGAAAGCAAGCGCAGCGATAATGTATTTGTTAACTATGAGCCCCGTGAAGATCATTGCAAAGCTGCCTGCACATTCGGCAAAAAATTAAAAGTACCGGTGTATGTTTTTTTAAAAGAAGCCCTCATCCGTAAGTTTGGTGTAAAATTCTATAGTGCACTGGAAGTCACTGCAAAACACTTAAACACGACAAAACCTTAATACAATCTGATTTTTATGAGCAAGAATACACTATTCCTAATTCCTAATTTCTTATTCCTGATTACTTTTCTTTCCTGTTCTGTAAATAAAGCCAACAACGACGAAAGCTTAAAAAAATATTTTGATGAAAATAAGGTTGATGGATGTTTTACCATGCTGAACAATGCTGATGGAGAGGTAACCGTATACAATATGAAGTATGATACCATGCGCTTTTCGCCGGCATCAACTTTTAAAATTCTTAACTCGCTGGTGGGTTTGCAAACCGGTGTTATTACAGATGAAAAAATGGTGATAAAATGGGATGGGGAAAAACGATGGAATGCTGATTGGGATAAAGACATGGATATGACCGAAGCATTTAAAGTGAGTAACGTAGCATATTACCAGGAAGTTGCCCGGCGCATTGGAAAAGATACCATGCAGCAATGGATCGATAGCATTGGTTACGGCAATAGAAATATCAGCGGCCCCATTGATTCTTTCTGGCTGAACAATTCATTGAAAATTTCTCCGGATGAACAACTCGGATTTGTTAAAAAATTATATTTTGACCAGTTGCCATTTCGTAAAAGTGTGCAGCAGATGGTTAGAGATGTAATGGTGCAGGATAATAATACAGCCTATCAACTGAGTTATAAAACCGGGTGGGGCTTTGGCGAAGAAGGTAATGCTATTGGCTGGATGGTGGGTTGGATTGAAGAGAATAAGCACGTGTACTTTTTTGTAACTTTTGTTAAAGCACCAGTTAAAGATATCGATATGAAAACTGTAAGGCTGAATATCACAAAAGGTATCCTTAAGCAATACGGATTTTTTGAGGGAAAGAAATAATTACACGGCCAAAGAAAAATTAAATGACCAGGCATTGGGTTTTTATTTTTCTGCTGATATTATTTATTGTAATCATTACATTTTTGTTTATTCGTTCTATGGTAAGAAGGAAGAACAAAAATGACAACTATGACCTTCCTGACCTGGATGATTTTATTTAAGATCTAAAAATAGATTTAACACTTAGCTTACCCGATGATTTGCTAATTTGCCGTACTTATGTTTAGCTTTCAACACACTCAATATTTGATCGCTCTGGCAGCCATTCCGTTGTTGCTTATCCTGTACTTTTTTGTGCTAAACTGGAAGAAAAGAACCGTCAAAAAAATTGGTGATGCAAAGCTGGTGGCAGAACTGGTAAAAAGTCACTCTCCCCAAAAATTTGCTTTAAAATTTGTGTTGATGCTTGTTGCATTTTCCCTTGGCGTTTTTGCATTGGCAAATCTGCGTTTACCAAAAGGAGTAGAGCAGGTAAACCGAAACGGCATAGATGTAATGATCGCACTTGATGTAAGTAAAAGTATGCTGGCACAGGATGTTAAACCAAACCGGCTGGAAAGAGCCAAACAGGCACTTGGTAAATTAATTGACAAACTCAGCAACGACCGTGTGGGTATTGTAGTTTTTGCAGGTCGGGCATATTTACAAATGCCATTGACCGGTGACCATGGTGCAGCAAAAATGTACCTGTCTTCAGCTTCAACCGATATTGTGCCTACGCAAGGAACGGTGATTTACGATGCTTTAAAAATGAGCCAGGCATCGTTTAACACAAAAGAAAAAAAATATAAGGCTGTTATTTTGATCAGCGATGGAGAAGACCATAATGAAGGAGCTTTGAAGATGGCCAAACAGATGACTGAAGAAGGAATTGTAACCCATACAGTTGGCATTGGTTCTCCGCTGGGTTCAACTATTATTGATGAACTGACCAACCAGGAAAAAAAGGATGTGAATGGCAATACAGTAATAACCCGTTTAAATGAGGAGGGTCTAAAGGCAATTGCAGAAAAAGGCAACGGTAGTTACCAGCTTTTTACAAATGCAGATGAATTGGTAACCAACCTGGGGTCACAATTGGCCAGTATGGACCAGCGCACAGTTACTGAAAATTCTTTAGTAAATTATAAATACTACTTTCCTTATTTTTTAATGCTGGCTTTGTTTTTTATGGTAACTGAAGTTTTTATTTCCGAACGAAAAAAAGCAACCTCGTTTAAATTCAATGCTGCAGCAAAGCCGCTTTCTTTATTTGCTTTATTCATGATCGCCGGTTGCCTGTTTCCTGTTGCCTTAAAGGCACAAAATGATAAATCGCTTATCAAAAAGGGAAATGAAGCGTACGAAAAAAAGCAGTATGATAATGCCATACAAAGCTATCAACAGGCAGCAGTAAAGAACCCTGCAAATTCAACAGCGCAATATAACCTGGGAAATGCCTTTTATAAAAATAATAAAACAGAGGAAGCCCTGCAGGCCTATGATGAAGCGTTGGCAAAAGCGTCTTCCAAAGCAGATAGATCCAAATTCTATTATAACAAAGGTGTAGCATTGCAGAACAACAAAAAACTACCCGAATGTATTGACGCCTACAAGAATGCACTAAATCTGAATCCGCTGGATGAAGATGCCAGGCAAAACCTGCAAAAAGCTTTGCAGCAGCAAAAAGAGCAACAAAAGAAAGAGAACAAAGACAAAAAAGAAGAAAAAAAACCAAAGGACGATAAAAAGCAAAAAGAGCAAGATAAGCCAAAAGAAGAAGAGAAAAACGAACAACCTAAACCGCAACCATCCAAACTTACCAAACAGGATGCTGAAGAAAAACTGAAAGCATTACTACAGCAGGAAAAGAATCTGCAGGACAAGTTAAGAAAAGTCAATACAGCCACTTCTGCTAAGCCTGCAAAGGATTGGTAATATGGTCTGACGTACCCGTCTGACTATATTACCTATTCATGGTTAGACGAGACATCAGACCAAACCCGATAATCACTATTTTTGCACCATGCATTTTTACAGTCAATCTCTCACATCATACAAACGCCTCAAAACACGGGAAGTTAAAGTTGGAAACCTGCTTTTAGGCAACGACCACCCCATTCGTGTACAAACCATGACCACTACCGATACCATGGATACGATGGCAACGGTTGAGCAATCCATACGATGTATAAAAGCTGGCGCTGAACTGGTTCGTATTACTGCACCATCAAAGAACGAAGCCGAAAACCTGCAAAACATAAAAGATGAGTTAAGAAGGAGAGGATACGATACGCCCCTGGTTGCCGACATTCATTTTACACCCAATGCTGCGGAGATCGCAGCAAGAATTGTTGAAAAAGTAAGGGTGAACCCCGGTAATTATGTTGATAAGAAAAAGTTTGAACAGATCGAATATACAGATGCAGAATATGCAGAGGAAATAGAAAGGATAAGAGACCGCTTTACGCCACTGGTAAGAATTTGCAGGGAGTATGGTACTGCTATGCGTATAGGCACCAACCACGGAAGCCTGAGCGACCGCATTATGAGTCGTTATGGCGATACAGCCATGGGTATGGTGGAGAGCGCAATGGAATTTTTAAGAATTGCGAGGGCTGAAGATTATCACAATATTGTGCTGAGCATGAAGAGCAGCAATCCGCAGGTGATGGTACAGGCGTATCGCTTGCTTGTTAACCATATGATGGAAGAATTTGGAGAGGCGTATCCTTTGCACCTTGGTGTTACAGAAGCTGGAGATGGAGAAGATGGCAGGATAAAATCTGCAATTGGTATAGGTACATTACTGGAAGATGGCATTGGTGATACCATACGTGTTTCTTTAACAGAAGACCCCGAACTGGAAATACCGGTTTGCAATGATATTATAAAACGCTATACAGATATTGAAAGTAAAGAGCCTGTAGCCGCTATGGACAAGCTTCCATACTCTCCTTTTGAGTACAACCGGAGAGAAACTTTTGGAGTAAGTAATATTGGCGCTAGACATGTTCCTGTTGTTGTGGCCGATTTCAGTAAGCATGATAATATTAAACCTGACGATCTGCAATCAATAGGGTATACCTACGATGCGGCAACCGATAAATGGAATATCGGGGATGCGGCAGCAGATTATATATTTTACAACCATGAAATTAACTTTGCCCTTCCGGGAACACTTAAAATAATTTGTTACCAGCACATCTGGCAACAAATTGTGGGTAAAAGCGCCTCTTCGGGGGTTCCCGAACAAGGTGAACGGCAGGAACGAACTTGGTTGGAGGGTACTAAATACGTTCCCATTTTTGAAGCTTACCAGTATTTAGATGATGGACTTGAAAAATCATCGATGCTGAATTTTATAATGATCGATTGTTATTCAGACGGATACCCCCAACAAGCATTGGAAAAAATATTTTCAAAGCTTAGGGAGGACCAAACCGCCGTCTTGTGTTTGAGCAGCACTAACAAAAATGCCATGCAATGTATTCGCAGGATGTTTGTGGAACTGATGCATAAAGGGATCAAAAACCCGGCGCTCATCATTTGCGATAGTAACGATACAACATTGGATCAGAGTTTGATCCATTACTCTGTGGAGGCTGGCGGCCTGTTATTAGACGGGCTCGGCGATGGTGTTTGCTTCGTCCATTATTTCGGCAACAGGAAAGTTTTTCCCAAGGCAAAATTTTTAAACTCGGTTGCCTTTGGGATTTTACAGGCTACACGTACCAGGATATCAAGAACAGAATATATCAGTTGCCCAAGTTGTGGCCGCACATTGTTCGACCTGCAGGAAACAACCGCAAAGATCCGTGCGGTAACGAATCATCTAAAAGGAGTGAAGATCGCCATCATGGGATGTATAGTAAACGGCCCCGGCGAAATGGCAGATGCTGATTTTGGTTATGTAGGCAGCGGTGTTGGAAAAATAACATTGTATAAAGGCAAAGAAGTGGTTAAAAGAAATATCGATAGCAATATAGCTGTTGATGAACTGATCAGTTTATTGAAAGAGAATGAGGCTTGGGTGGAAACCCCCTCCGCCCCCTAAAGGGGGAACCTGGAGCTTGTATAAAAAAATTCCTTTTAAGAATTTATGAGTGCTGCACATTATTAATCATAAAACACAATAATCCTCCGCCAGCTGGCGGAGATAGGGGTATGCAAACAGATTTTTTAGTCATTGGTTCGGGTATCGCAGGATTGACTTATGCATTGAAAGTTGCTGAAGCCTGTCCGGATAAAACGGTAACTGTTCTTACAAAAACACAAAGCGACGAAACCAATACAAAATACGCCCAGGGAGGCATTGCGGGTGTAATGGATTTTGATAAAGACAGTTTTGATAAACATATTGAAGATACTTTAATTGCCGGCGATGGCTTGTGCAACAGGCATGTGGTGGAAATTGTAGTTAAAGAAGGCGTTGAAAGAATAGAGGAGATCATTGAGTGGGGTGCAAATTTTGACAAAGAAAATGATGGTGATTTTAAATTGGGTAAGGAAGGTGGACACAGTGAGTCCCGTATCCTGCATCACAAAGATGTTACGGGCAAGGAAATGGAAAGGGCTTTGCTGGAAGCCATCAGCCAAAAGCAGAATATTAATTTGCTGCATCATTGTTTTGTGCTTGATATTATAACACAGCATCATCTTGGATATTTAATTACAAAAGCAACACCTGATGTTGAGTGTTATGGTGTGTACGTTTTAAATCTTCAGACCAATAAAACAGAAAAAATACTTTCTAAAATTACCATGCTGGCTACAGGTGGTAACGGACAGGTTTATCGCTCTACCACAAATCCTGCCATTGCAACCGGTGATGGTGTGGCCATGGTTTACAGGGCGAAAGGCAGGATTGAGAATATGGAGTTTATTCAGTTCCACCCAACTGCTTTGTACGAAACCGGGATACGGGGACATAATTTTCTGATCACTGAAGCGGTACGTGGCGATGGCGGAATTTTACGTAACCACACCGGTGAAGCATTTATGGAACGTTATGATGAAAGGAAAGATCTGGCACCCCGTGATATTGTGGCAAGAGCTATTGATAATGAAATGAAAATTGCTGGTACCGAAAATGTGTTTCTCGATTGCAGGCATTTTAGCAAGGAGAAATTTGTTGAACACTTTCCAAACATTTATGAAAAATGTTTAAGCATAGGAATTGACATCGCAAGAAATATGATTCCGGTAGCACCCGCTGCACACTATAGTTGCGGGGGAATTAAAACCGATGAACACGGAAGAACATCGATAAAAAATCTATATGCTGCCGGAGAGTGTGCCAGTACTGGTTTACATGGAGCCAACCGCCTTGCCAGCAATTCACTTTTAGAAGCAATGGTGTTTGCTCACCGTGCTTTTAGGGATTCATTTTCAAACATAAATCTTCGCGGGGTTTCCCCTTTAGAGGATCAGGGGCTTATACCGGATTGGAAAACCGACGGCACGATTGCCCCAAAGGAAATGATCCTTATTACACAAAGTGTAAAAGAATTAAAATTGCTGATGAGTGATTATGTAGGTATTGTAAGAAACAACGAAAGGTTGCGCCGTGCCATGAAAAGAATTGATTTATTGTATGAAGAAACAGAAGCTTTGTATCAAAAAACAATTGTTTCGCCACAGCTATGTGAGTTGCGTAATATGATCACTGTTGCGTACCTGATTGTAAAATGCGCCGAGTTCAGGCATGAAAGCCGGGGCTTGCATTTTAATACAGATTATCCTAACAAGTTGGAAAGAATACAGAACATTGTATTATGAGTTTAGTATTCACCAATGCAACAAACACCAGATTTTTTCGGAACTCCTATACCACATACCTTTGCTGCCTGCCAGTTTGCAGGGGGATCAATAAATACCTCAACATTTAATTAATATGTATTTTATCATTTACGGATTTCTTTACCTGCTTTCTTTGTTGCCTTTTCCTGTCATTTATTTATTAAGCGATTTTATTTATTTTTTGCTGTATTATGTTTTTGGTTATAGAAAAGAGACAGTTACTAAAAACTTACGGGTAGCTTTTCCTGAAAAATCAGATGCGGAGATTAAAAAAATTACAAAAAGAGTATTTCATAATCTTACCGACACATTTATTGAAATAATTAAATTTATTTCAATGAGTGATAAAACTTTTGAAAAAAGATGCTATGGCGATTTTTCAGTTGTAGAGGAGTTGATAGACAAGGGTAAGAATGTTCAGCTTCATGCCGGTCATCAGTTTAATTGGGAATATGGAAGTTTATTTATGTCGAAAGCCATAAAGACGATACCAGCTTATGCAATATATAAGCCCATTAAATACAAAGCGATGGACAGGCTGTTTTTAAAAATAAGGGAAAGGTACGGTACCATATTTATTAAGGCTACTGAGTTTAGAGAAAAACGCCAGGAGATTTTTAAAGAAAGATTTGCTTTTTTTCTGGCAGCAGATCAAAACCCCGGAGACCCTACCAATGCGTATTGGCAAAACTTTTTTAGTAAACCAGCTCCATTTA
>JANOUJ010000083.1:0-3718 GCA_031416815.1 Chitinophagaceae bacterium | reverse complement strand
CTTTACCTCCACGTTTGGTTGATTTACCATTCCTGATGAGTGTTGAGGATGTGTTCTCAATTACTGGTCGTGGTACTGTTGCTACAGGCCGTATAGAAAGAGGCCGTATCAAAGTTGGTGAGCCAATTGAGATTGTAGGATTAATGGAGAAGCCATTATCATCTACCTGTACAGGTGTTGAGATGTTTAAAAAATTACTTGACGAAGGTGAAGCTGGTGATAATGCAGGTCTTTTATTACGTGGTATTGAGAAAACTCAGATCCGTCGTGGTATGGTTCTTTGCAAGCCAGGTTCTATCACACCGCACACCGAATTTAAAGGTGAAGTTTACGTATTAAGCAAAGAAGAAGGTGGACGTCATACTCCATTCTTCAATAAATACCGTCCTCAGTTCTATTTCCGTACTACAGACGTAACCGGTGAAGTTACTTTGAATGCAGGAACAGAAATGGTGATGCCTGGTGATAACACATCATTAAATGTTGTGTTGATCCAGCCTATCGCTATGGAAAAAGGTTTAAAATTTGCGATTCGTGAAGGTGGCCGTACAGTTGGTGCCGGTCAGGTAACTGAAATTGTAAAATAAAAAGCCCCCTAAATCCCCCGAAGGGGGACTTTGTGGATGTTTTATAATATATTTGCAGAGTACTTAGGCCAAAAGCTTAGGTACTTTGCTTTTTTTAAGGGTTTGTGGCCCCCTAAATCCCCCGAAGTGGGACTTAAAAGCCTGCTACTTTAAAAGTTCTTTAAATAATTATACTCTCATAAGCCCTTCCTTTGGAGGGGTTGAGGAGGCATTTACGGGCATGGTGCAACGGTAGCATACGGGTCTCCAAAACCTTTGATCTGGGTTCGAATCCTAGTGCCCGTGCTAACTAATCGATTTGATGACGAGTCAATTTGATGATTTGGTAATGCTACCATCATTAAATGTTCAAATTGTCAAATCACCAAATTAATACTATGAATAAATTTACTGCTTACCTTAAAGATTCTTACAAAGAATTGGTGCATAAGGTAACCTGGCCAAACTGGGATCAGTTGCAACAATCCACTATGATTGTATTGGGAGCCACCCTGATGATCACGGGTATGGTTTGGGTTATGGATTTTGTAGCCAATAACTCTATGAAATTTATTTACTCTTTATTTAAATAACAGGTTATGGAAGCAACAACACCGATAGTAGAAAAGACTGAAAAAGCTGAGAAAGAAAGCAAATGGTATGTGCTCCGTGTAGTAAGCGGTAAAGAGCGAAAAATTAAAGAATACCTTGATAAGGATATTGTTCGTAATGGCTGGACCAATACTGTAAAACAGGTTTTTTTACCAGTTGAAAAAGTGTACAAGGTTTTAAACGGTAAAAAAGTAATGCGTGAGCGTAACTTTTATCACGGTTATATTATGATTGAAGTGGCTGATGGAAAACTGAATGATGATATGATCCAGTCCATGAGCAATATCAGCAATGTAATGCACTTCTTAACCGATGGTAAAGGTTCAAAGGGTAATATTATTTCTTTGCGCAGGGCAGAGGTTAATAAAATGCTTGGTAAGGTTGATGAAATGAGCGATGCAGGCGGAATGACCATGAGTGAGCCTTTCATCATTGGTGAAACCATCAAGATCATTGACGGGCCGTTCAATGACTTTAATGGCGTGATAGAAGAAGTAAACGACGAAAAGAAAAAACTTAAAGTTCAGGTTAAGATATTTGGCCGGGCAACCCCGGTTGAACTTAGCTATATGCAGGTTGAAAAAATTGTTTAAATTGCAAAGCCAAGGAAGTGTCTCTTTACTTAAAAATCATAAAACATGAAAAAATTATTATTACTTATCCCGGCTTTCTTGTTAAGCATTTTTTTAATGGCTCAACCACCCGAGGGAGATGCAAATGCTGGCATGACCTTTGGCGAAAAAACTACTGCTGAGGGTTCAATAGCTGTAAGTGAGCTTCCTGGAAAATTACAAGGTTCAAAACCTGCGGACGTAAAAGTAACCGGTAAAGTGAAAGAAGTTTGTAAAGCAGAAGGTTGCTGGCTGAAGATGGAAACTGCAGACGGAGCAATGATGATTAAAATGAAAGATCATAAATTTTTGGTGCCCCTATCAATGAACGGTAAAACAATTGTTGTTGACGGAACCGCTACCCTGAAAGAAACATCAGTTGATATGCTAAAACATTATGCAGAAGACGCTGGTAAGACCAAAGCAGAAATTGATGCCATAACACAACCGAAGAAAGAAATTACTATGCAGGCAAAAGGTATTTTGGTGCTGTAACAAAAAATTATTCTATAAAAAATGCCATCAATGTTTTTTGATGGCATTTTTTATAAAGGGATATTATTTTGTAACCCTCACCCATTCCTGACCCAGGTTTCCATCATTGCCTGTCTTTGTGGTTACTCTGATGCGGTCATTGGTTAATACAGTTATTTCCCCTGCTTTATAAACAGCAGTTCCATTGCAGGCGCTGGCTAATGATTGGATGGTAAAACCGCCGCTTGGTCTCGAACTTAAGGACCTCCAGGCTTCATCACTAATTCGATAACAATAGCTGTTATTTTCAAATGTTTTTACAAAAGCACTGGCAATTGCCGGTGCAACAGTTACAACCGTTCCCACCTGTGCATTATTATCAGTTGTAGTTGCTAATTGCCAGTTCCCATTTAAAGAAAAGAGGCCACCAGATGTGTTCGTAGGTAAATTTTTAATGGTTTCGCAAGCCGAAAAAAGTAAAACAGTTCCGGCAATCATTAATAATGTGATCTTTTTCATTTTTTGACTTTATATTATCAGGTCATTAATTATGCCAAATGTGATTCGGTATTTAAATTGATACGAGTCTTGTTGTATTTTATTAAGTCTCCCGGCGAATTAGCTGACGAGTATCTTTAAATGTGGGAGAATTTTGATACTTATTATCGCGTGGTAATAAAAAGTGAAGAATTTGCCACAAGGCTGTATAAGCTGTGTGAAGGTATAAGCAAGTTGGAGGGGTAAAAATATATTTTTTTCACGCCGGGCTTCCTTTTGATTAATATTTCCTTTACCTTTGCCGCCCCAAATAGTTCTTTTAGTAGAAAATATTGACTTGGGAGTTTCGGTAATTGCCGGGACGTTATCACCAAAAAAAGTAAAAAAATGGCAAAAGAGATCACCGCCTATGTCAAGCTCCAATGTAAAGGAGGACAGGCAAATCCGGCACCGCCAATAGGACCTGCCTTAGGTTCTAAAGGTATCAATATCATGGAGTTCTGTAAACAATTCAATGGCAGAACCCAGGACAAACAGGGTAAAGTGCTTCCTGTATTAATCACCGTATATGCTGATAAGTCGTTCGACTTTATCATTAAAACCCCACCGGCTGCAGTGCAGTTAATGGATGCTGCTAAACTTACAAGCGGCAGTAAAGAACCCAATCGTGTAAAAGTTGGAAAAGTTACCTGGGCTCAGGTTGAAGAGATCGCCAAAGACAAAATGGAAGATCTGAATGCGTTTACCATCCACAGCGCCATGAAAATGATCGCTGGCACGGCACGCAGTATGGGTTTAACAGTTGACGGAACAGCTCCCTGGGAAAATTAATTATCAACCTAAAATTTGTAAAAAATGATTACGAAAAAAAGAAAAGTAGCAAATACTAAGGTTGATATTAATAAAGCATATTCCTTAAAGGAAGCTTCAACTTTAGTTAAAGAAGTAAACACAACA
>JANOUJ010000082.1:0-2451 GCA_031416815.1 Chitinophagaceae bacterium | reverse complement strand
GATTTCCAAACCGGTCGGCAGTTAATGTGGCGTTATTAAATACAGGATTGTTGTTATTGCCGCTTATATCGTTGGCATTACCGGAGAAAGGATAATAGGCTCTTAAACCGAGGTTCAGGTCAACCTGCCCAAATGCTATGTTGGCAATTAATAATAATGGGAGGAGTAATTTTCTCATAAGTGGTATTGCAGGGATGGAATTGGCCCTCAAATTACTTAACGTTTACTATAATCCTGAATAATTGTGTGGGGTAATGGCTTTCAGCTCTTTCTTTAAAGCAGCAGAGATTTTTAAACCAGCAATAAATTGATGAATAACCGTTTTATCAATAGCAGTTTTACCCCTTGTTAATTCTTTTAAAGCTTCATACGGATTGGGATAATTTTCCCGGCGCAAAATGGTTTGTATAGCTTCTGCAACTACTGCCCAGTTATTATCCAGGTCAGCTTTAATTTTTGATTCATTTAATACCAGTTTACCCATTCCCTTTTCGGCCGATCTGATGGCCAGTAATGTATGGGCAATGGGTACTCCAATATTTCTTAGCACAGTAGAATCAGTAAGGTCTCTTTGTAAACGTGAAACAGGAAGTTTTGCCGAAAGATGCTCCAATAATGCATTTGCAATGCCGAGATTCCCTTCGGCATTTTCAAAATCAATGGGGTTTACTTTATGCGGCATGGCACTGCTGCCGATCTCTCCTTTTTTTGTTTGTTGCTTAAAATAATCCATGCTGATATAAGTCCATACATCCCTGCAAAAATCCATGATGATGGTATTGATGCGTTTGATGGCATCAAAATGTGCAGCAAGGGTATCGTAATGTTCTATCTGTGTGGTGTATTGCTGGCGTTGTAAACCCAGTTTGTTTTCCGTAAAATCGTTTGCAAATTTTACCCAGTTGTATTTTGGAAATGCAACATGGTGTGCATTAAAATTTCCGGTGGCGCCACCAAATTTTGCTGTAAATGGAATGTAACTAAACAACTGTATCTGGTTCTCTATTCTCTCCACATATACCATCATTTCTTTTCCCAGCCTTGTGGGACTTGCAGGTTGTCCATGTGTACGGGCAAGCATGGGAACATTTTTCCAGGCAATGGCCATTTTACCAATAGCGTGTTGCAGGTTAATGATTGCCGGAAGGTATTCGAGTTCTATGCTGTTTTTCCAAAGTAGTGGAATGGCGGTGTTGTTTATATCCTGTGACGTTAATCCAAAATGCACCCATTCTTTCAAGTGGCCGGCATCACATTTATCCAAGCCAGCTTTAATAAAATATTCAACTGCTTTTACATCGTGGTTGGTGATGACTTCAGTTTTTTTAATTGCTTCAGCATCGGCCAGCGAAAAATTGTCTGCCATTTTTTGCAGGTATTGTTTTGTTTTGGCATCTGCTTTAAAAAACTTCTTTTCTGCCAGGAACAAAAAATATTCAACTTCTACCAGCACACGGTATTTTATCAGGGCATATTCACTGTAATATTCTCCCAAATGGGCTAATTGTTTGCGGTAACGTCCGTCAATGGGGGATATGGCAGTTAGTTGATTTAAATCCATGATGTTGCAGTAAATTTGCCGCAAAAATACATTAATTGGCACAGAAGATAAAGGTAGGCGCTGTTAGTTATTTAAATACCAAACCACTGATCTATGGGTTTGAGCAGGGCAGCATGAAAGATGAGATCGAGCTGATCTTTGATTATCCGGCCAATATTGCTGCTTTATTGATCGAGGATAAGATAGACATCGGGCTTGTTCCGGTAGCCACCATTCCTTTATTAAAAGAACACCATATTGTTTCAGATTATGGTATTGCCTGCGATGGCGAAGTTGCCAGCGTATGTCTTTTTAGTGATGTACCGTTACAGGAGATTGAAACCATTTTAATGGATTATCAAAGCCGCACATCTGTAGCACTTTTAAAAATATTATTAAAAGATCACTGGAAGATTGATCCTGCTTTAATTGCGGCTAAAGCCGATTACGAAAATGAAATTGCAGGAACAACCGCAGGCCTGGTGATTGGCGACAGGGCATTGGTGCAGCGGCAAAGATCGAAATACATTTACGACCTGGGAACAGCCTGGAAGGAAATGACCGGTTTGCCTTTTGTTTTTGCGGCCTGGGTGAGTAATAAGGTATTGCCTGTTGAGTTTATTGAAGCATTTAATAAAGCAAATGAAACAGGGCTGATTCACCTGGATGAAATCATCAGGAAAAATCCTTTAACGGTGTTCGACTTAAGATCTTATTATACCGATTTTGTGAAATTTAAACTCAACAACAGGATGCAAGAAGCAAAAGCTTTATTTTTGAGAAAGATCAGCACCATCGATGCTTTAGATGATGCTAAAATTTAACCCATAACTTAACATGCCTGCTTCCCCTTACATTATTCATTTTAATTCAATTGGCAAATCGGATATTGGATACATTTCCATAGCCGA
>JANOUJ010000081.1:0-4663 GCA_031416815.1 Chitinophagaceae bacterium | reverse complement strand
GCTGTCATCATATATTCCTTAACATCCTTAAATACATCTGATAAAAGTGGTTTCACAACTTTCATCTTTTGCTGCTCGGGAAAACGAGGATGTGGCTTCATGCCTACGTCGTATTTAATGATCTCAGCATAATTCATTTTGTATGTGTTAAAAGACTTCTCATTTTTTTCATCAATAAAACCGCCGTCGGGTTTTGTGGTTATTTCATGATTAAAAAATGCTTCGTGAGAAAGGAATACTTTTTTGTCGTTACTAATGCTGATATCCATTTCCAGCGTGGTAACACCCAGTGCGATTGCATTGAGCATGGCCGGTATCGTATTCTCCGGCATTAATCCGCGGCAGCCACGGTGGCCTTGTTTATCAAATTCACCAAGCGCCTTTCCATCTGGACTTGTTCTTTGAGCTTCGCTATTCACTGTATTGTTTGTTTGAGTGGATGCACAGGAGATTAATATAAAACTGATGAAAAAAAGTTTTAGAACATTACCTATAGAAGTTGAAAAAAATTGTTTTGTCATTGCTTAAATTTTGTCGTTTTTAATGCAAAATGCAATTTTGTGTATACAAAACAATAGGCATGAAATAATCATGCCTATGTCTAAAATATCAACGAATTAGCCTTAAATCTCATTTTTTTCCTCAGCATCATTGCTATTATTTCCATCCTCAATAATATCACTTGTCCCGGTAACAGTCAATGCTTTTTCAGTATCAACCTCCATTGCAGGTTCGTCGGAAATTATTTCTTCTTCAACCGTAATTTCTTCTTCAACAGCATTTTCTGCTTCCATATTATCTTCTGCCTCTTTCACGTTCGTGGCCTGTACCAATCCTTCCATCAATACTTCAGATATTTTGGGCAGGTCATCAGAACTGTTTATGCCAAAATAATCCATAAATGATTTTGATGTGGCGTAGATGAGTGGTTTACCAACTGCATCTTCATTTCGGCCAGAGATGATCACCAGGTCTTTCTCCAATAATTTCTGCACGGCATAATCACAATTAACACCACGTATTGATTCTATCTCACTTTTAGTGATTGGTTGCTTATAAGCAATGATGGCTAGTGTTTCCAGCGCAGCAATAGAAAGTCGTTTTAAAAATTTATCACCGTTAAGCTGGGCAACAGTTTTGTGGTATTCTTTTTTTGTAAGAAACTGCCAACCTCCACCGATCTGCTTCAACTCAAAGGCATAAAATTCGGCGTTGTATTTTTCGCTGATACCTTCAATGGCGGCATCTACCTGTTGTTGCGTGGCACGGTCTTCAATAAAAGCCAATGCACTGTTCACCAGTTCCAATATCTCTTCATTGATCAACGGTTTATCGCTGGCAAAAATTAAAGCCTCAATATGTGGAATGATCTCTGAAAGTTCCATTGTGAATGTTTGTGGTTTGTGGTTTGTTGTTGGTGGTTAAACCACAAACTATAAACTACAAACCTATTAACCTTGTAAAGCCGCCGCACCACTTACAATCTCCGTTAACTCCGTTGTAATGGCAGCCTGCCTTGCACGGTTGTAGCTGATCTTTAATGATTTTAATAATTCGTTGGCGTTATCGCTGGCCTTATCCATGGCAGTCATACGGGCGCCGTGCTCACTGGCATTTGCATCCAGTGTGGCTTTAAACAATTGCGTGTTCAATATCTTAGGCATCAGCTCGGCGATCAAAACATTTTTGTCTGGCTCAAAAATAAAATCTGCATTTTTCTGGCCTTCTGTTTTTGCAACTTTTGATACCGGTAAAAACTGCTCTGCAACAAAACGCTGGGTGGCTGCATTTTTAAATTCGCTGTATACCAGCTCTACGGCATCAACTTCTTTATTGGCGAAAGCATCCATGGCATGCTTTGCAGCGGTCTGCACTTTATCAAAACTCAATCCCGTAAAAATATCCCAGTATTGGTTCACTACTTTAAAGCCGCCTTTAGTAAAATTCTCATATCCTTTTTTACCAATCGGCAGGATCTGCACTTTACCTTTTGAAGCCTGGCTGGAATATTTTTCAGCGACCACCTGCTTTGCCAGTTTGATAAGGTTACTGTTATAACCGCCGCACAAACCACGGTCGCTGGTAACCACAATGATCATCACATTTTCCACCGGTCTTTCAGCAGCCAGCGCCATATTTACATCACCATCGCTGTTGCTTACAATATTACTCAACATTTCCTGCAGCTTTTGTGCGTAAGGGCGCATTTGAGTAATAGCATCCTGGGCACGACGAAGCTTTGCTGCACTCACCATTTTCATTGCCTTTGTGATCTGCTGTGTACTCTGCACACTCTTTATCCTGTTACGAACCTCTTTTAATGCACCACTCATAGTAATATTCTGGTTAAATTAAAGTATCTACCCTGTATTTAAGGGTTGCTTTTAGGGTGGCAAAGGTAATAAAAAAGGGCTTTAAAAAGCCCCTAAGTAATTATATTTATCCTGGTTTTTTATACCTAAAACTTGGGTGGAGGCCCCATTCTTCTGATATCCATCCCTGGTCCCTGTATTGTTTGACCGGCAAATCTTTGAAGCCGATATGTAAATGTGGCTATAAAATAGCGGGTGAGGCGATTTGTACGGGTATCAATAATGGAAGGACCGCTTACATTACGGCTGATATTGCTGTTTTGGTTAAACAGGTCGAAAGCAGCCAACCTGATTATGCCATTCTTCTTTTTAAACAGTTGCTTTTCCAGCGAAGCGTTCATAATAGCCAGGTTTTTATTTACGCCACTGGCCAAACCTGAATTAATGGTATAATCAAAGTCGTATTTTAAAACCAAAGTTTTAGTAATGTTCAGGTTCATATTACTGCTCAACGTCCAGGCATTGCTTGTGGTGTTTTGAAAACCTATTAAAGTTTTACTTTTATCAGCGCTTTTGAATTTATTATCATTTAAACTGTAGCTGATACCGGTTCCAAGTTCAAGTATCTCTTTGTAGTTGTATTCGAAGTTAAAGCCCTGGGTTACTATCCAGTTATTGCCATTTATTTTATTGCGGTTAAGATTTTGCTCCATCATATTGCCAACAAATCGTACGCTGTCTGTTAAACTGATATTATGATTAAAGTTTAAACTGCCGTTGAATGTGATAACATATTTCCTGTTTTTGTACGGCTTTGAATATGCATAAAAACCCAAAACATTGTAATACCCATTTGCATTTTCAGGGATAGAAATAACCGATCCGAGGCTATCACGCCTGGCTGTTTTATTTACGATCTGGTTACGGATGGTACTAACAGTTAAATTGGTAAATATCACTTTGCCGGTTATAAAATTAAAATTATTATAACTCAGGTTTAAATTGTGGTTAATGGATGGCCTGAGGTTTGGATTACCAATAGTAGTGCTTTGCGGATTGGTGAAATCCTGTACCGGTTGTAATTGGCTAAAGCTGGGCTGAGTGGCGTTTCCATTGTAACTGGCATTCAATGTTTTTGTACGGCTGAAATTATATACCAGCCTGGCAATGGGAAACACATTGGCTCTTTTAATGGGCTTATAGGCGCTGTCACGTGTAAGTGATTTACCTTTTAAATTAACCGGCTGCACACTAATGCCCAATGTATAATTGTATTTCTTTTTTGTTGTACGTAGTGAGACCCCGATACGGTTGTTGTAAAAATCATTTTCGTAATCGTTACTTAAAAAAGTATTCAGCGTTTTAACTTTGGTAGCAGAATCTACATTAAACGTTTTTCGGTCGTTTCTCCCATGATTTAAATTATGAGAATAGCTAAAATCGAGACTGCGGAATTTATTTAAAGGCTCTGAATAAGTAAACCGTACGCCGTAATTATAGTTGTTGTTTTCCTGGTCGGTAAACTGAAATGTATTTCTGTTGAAAATAAAAGGCTGGTATTGCGTACTTAAATTGGTTACATCCTGCTCAGAATTGTTTTGATTGCTACCTAAATTTATACTTGCTGAAAAATTACGGCCACGCTTTCTGAATTTATGATTGTATAAAATGGTTGCAGCCAGGTTAGGCGCCTGAGAGGTATTTATATTTTTATTGGATCCGTCCAGTGTTTTGGTACCATCCGGCCTTTTATAATCAAAAATGGTTTTACTATTTGCATCGCTTCCGCTGTAATTAATGCTGGGACTAACTTTCAGGTAATTAAACGAATCTATCTGGTATTCTAAATTAAAAGTAAAGCGATGGGAGTTGCCTTTGGTTAATGAATTAAGGTCCTGGTTGTTATTGATGAGCGTTGTGTTATTGGCTTCGTAACTGTTTTGAACCTGGTTGGTGTTTTTATGATTGTAGGAATAGCTGCCATACACACTAATTCTTTTACTCCACTGATCCCGATAATTAAAACCAAAAGAATTGGTGGTAGAAATCCCGGCATTACTGCCCCCCGTAAAGGCCGGTGAACTACCGCCGCTACCGCCTTGCTGCATCATATTATTCATAGCACCCATGCCGCCCATATCACTCATCGCACTCATACCCGAACGCATCATGCTGGTGGCACCACGGTTACCTCCTCCACTAAAATTAAAGAGAGATGTATTTGTATTGTTGCTGTTGGCTATTACGGAAATCTGCTGGTTGTTGTTAAAATAATTGCCATTAAATGAGCCCTGGTAGCGGTCATCGGTTCCATACCCACCGGTAACCCTTCCAAAAAAACCTTTGTTCTT
>JANOUJ010000080.1:0-1652 GCA_031416815.1 Chitinophagaceae bacterium | reverse complement strand
GGGCTTTCCAGGTGCCGTTGCTGCGTAGGAGCCAGCGGTTGGTAAACGCGCCGGCATATTTTACAGTTATTGTATCAACATAAAGTCGTGTAGCAATCAGTTTCCATTTTTTTTCTTCCGGCATAAAAATATAGCCCGAGTATAAGGTTTTACGGGTAGCAGAATCACTGGCAGTTAGTATGAGCAGTGGATAGGTTTCGTTATGCTTCCAATGATAGTTCCATGCATTGCCCGGCCCATATGGATATACATTTTCACCAAAAGCAACATCTTTTCCGGTGGGTTTACCAAAAAAGCGAAATTGAATTATTTTTCGATCCTTTTCATATGCCATAATTACACTGCTTTCATTGGCAGTAATACCAGCACCTCTGTTCTTACTCTTACCGGTAATTTTTATTTCGGCGTAAAAGCCGGTGGCTTTGATAGAATCGGGAACTGTATATAGATCATTCGGGGCTTTGTTTTGGCAAAAAATTTGGATGCAAAAAAGGTTGAGGAGTAGAAATAAAAGGTAGTATTTCATGAAAATTTCTTTGAGTAAAACTAATATAAAATTATTGAAGATATTGTCACAGCAGATTTTCGCCTGGGCTTTATATTTTAGAATGCCCTTTTGCGAGACCTGTGCCTGCAGAGTTCTGCTATTTACGATTGCATTCCGGAAAAAGAAATGAGTGTAAGCAATTATTTTAAGTTCAATATTCATCGGGGTTTCACGTCAGATAAATTCATAATTGTAGCGTAAGCGGTGAAAACCACGCGGGGACGAAACTTGCACTATCCATAATATTAATTGTATCAAAGCACATGGTGAAAGTGAACGTTGATAGGGCGCTTTTAGCGTGCTAAAGCTGGTCACCGTATTTAGGTTTTGATTATCACTATAAAACAGAGGTGGGCCTAAAATTTAAAGCATAAATTATTCCCTCCATAGGCAGCCTATTGAAAATCTTTTACAGCTTCCCCCAAATCATATACAAGGTTATTACAATTGAGTTTTGAGCTAATCAGAGAACTGGCAGCCGCACTTCTGTAACCACCGGCGCAATGCACCACAATGGGTTTATTAGTTGGTATTTCATCAATGCGGTTTCTAACTACTGCCAATGGAATGGAAATGCTGTTTGCAAATACAATGGAATGATAAACTTCCAGACAAAAATAACTGTAGTAACAGAAGAGGAACCGAATAGCAACACTGTTTTAAAATTGACCAACCCACGGCGGTAATTACTGTATGCGCCTACCAGGCTGGTAAAACCCATTATGAATAATGAATATGAAACAGCTACAGGTGGAGCTACAGAAAATAAATAAACCAAAATTGGAATGGTGAGGATAGAACCGCCACCACCAATTAAACCCATTGACACGCCTATCAGTGCAGATGCTATGTAACCAGCAATTTCCATGACTGCAAAAGTGAGGGCATTTAATGACCGATTAAGTGATAAATATCACTGATAAGAATTATTCCTCTTTCAGCCATTCAATAGAATTTCTATGAAGGACCAACCAACCTTTTGCTTCCATCTTTTTCAATAGCCTGCTTACTACTTCTCTTGAAGAGTTGATATTGCTGGCTATAACCTGGTGTGTCGTTTTAAGGTTGACACCTAATTTGTTTACTTGTGTTTTCAAATAAAACG
>JANOUJ010000079.1:0-3394 GCA_031416815.1 Chitinophagaceae bacterium | reverse complement strand
CTCACTAAATTATTTACTGCAGATCCCGGCACCTCCAAAAAAGACAGCTGGGAAAATTATATACCGCCCTACAAAAACCTTGGCGCCATTTTTTTAAAAGGATATAACAATATGGCACAGGAGTGATAAGGAATAAGGAATTAGTAATTAGCAATAAGGAATTAGCGGTACGGCCCCCAAAGATTTGAAAACCCAAAACTCCCAACACCAAACCCAAAACCCTCATACCTTTGTCAAATGACTGAACAAGCCAAAGCAAGAAGAAAAATATTTAATTTTTCATTGTTGCGCAGGGTGTTTCATTTTGCTGCTCCTTACAAAAATAAATTTTACTGCTCGCTGGTTTTAGCCATTGTACTGGCAGTTCTTGCCCCATTACGGCCCTTGCTTATTCAGCTTACCATTAATGATGGCATTAAGAACAATACAGCAGCTCATTTTATAAATGGCCCGGGCGGGTTTATCATTGAGATAACCCTTATCCAGATCGTACTGTTGCTGCTGGAAACCGGTTTACGCTTTTTCTTTACTTTTATTACGGCATCTTTAGGGCAAAGTGTGGTAAGAGACATGCGGGTAAGCACTTATAAAAAAATACTTCATCTTAATTTAACTCAATACGATAAAACACCGATTGGAACACTCACCACTCGTACCATCAACGACATCGAATCCATCAATGATATTTTCAGTGATGGGTTGATACCCATTATTGCCGACCTGTTATCCATCATTTCCGTATTGACTTATATGTTTTATGTGGACTGGCAGTTAACCCTGGTATGCCTGGCACCTTTTCCTGTTTTAATTATAGCCACTTATTTCTTTAAAGAAAGTGTAAATAAATCTTTTATCAGGGTTCGGAATGCGGTTTCAAATTTAAATGCGTTTGTACAGGAACATATTACCGGCATGGCAGTTATCCAGGCATTTGCAGCTGAGAAACGTGAATTCAAAAAATTCAACAGTATCAATAAAGAGCACCGCAACGCCAACATCAAAGGCATTTTTGCTTACTCTGTTTTTTTTCCGGTAGTGGAACTGGTGATGGCGCTTTCAATTGGTTTACTGGTTTGGTGGGCAGCTAAAGAAGTAATTATAACAGGCGATATAACCAACAATATCGCTCAAAAAATAAGAGCATCAGAAGTTGCAGGTGTTATTACCGCATTTATTCTATGTTTAAATTTATTGTTCCGGCCATTGCGTGTAATTGCAGATAAGTTCAACGTTTTACAAATGGGTATGATTGCCAGTGAGCGTGTTTTTAAAGTGTTGGATAATGAAGACTCTACAATCAATGAAGGCAACATTGCAACAAAGAAGCTAAAAGGCAAGGTTGAATTTGATAATGTTTGGTTTGCTTATATTGATGAGCAATACGTTTTAAAAGACATCAGTTTCAGCATTAATGCCGGTGAAACACTGGCTATTGTGGGCCACACTGGCAGCGGTAAAACTTCCATCATCAGTTTACTTAATCGGCTGTATCATATTAATAAAGGAAGTATAAGAATTGATGATACCGATATTGAACATTTTTACCTGGACGATCTGAGAGCCAATATTGCAGTGGTTTTACAAGATGTATTTTTATTCAGCGGTTCGGTTAAGGATAATGTAACACTTCGTAATCCTGATATAAAAGATGAAGACGTACAAAAGGCTGCCAAAATGATCGGCATACATGATTTTATTATGCAACTACCTGGCGGCTACGATTATAATGTGATGGAAAGAGGCGCTACGCTTTCACTGGGTCAACGCCAGTTGCTATCTTTTGTAAGAGCATTGTTGTACGATCCGGCAATTTTAATACTCGACGAGGCCACTTCTTCCGTTGATACCGAAAGTGAAGCTTTGATACAACATGCTATTGACAGGTTGATCGCCAACCGTACTTCTATTGTTATTGCCCACCGTTTATCAACCATTCGCAAAGCAAATAAAATAATGGTGCTTGATAAAGGCGAAATAAAAGAAATAGGCAGCCATGATGAATTACTGGCAAAACAGGGAGCTTATTACCAGTTGCACAAGATGCAGTTTGAAAAGCAGGAAAAAGTGGTGTAAATTTGAGTATGCAAAAAGCCGGTATTACAAAATACAGCAGTAAAGAAGAACTTGAAAAGGCACGTGCCTTTGAAGCCTCTCAATCATCTTACACAGAAAGGTTTTATATGCTTATGAAACTAATTAAAGTTTCTGATATGATACGCAAAGCAAAAATTATACAATCTCCTATTATCCCTAATCAGTAATGGATGTTTTTGACCAGGACATAATATCACTTTGGAATTGCCTCCATAAAAACGAAGTGAGGTATATTATGATTGGCGGTTTTGCAATTAATTTACACGGTTACAACCGGTCTACAAAAGATATTGATATCTGGATTGATGACACTTTAGTAAACAGAAAACGCTTAAGAACGGCCCTTAAAGAACAAGGTTCAGGTGATTATTCTACCATTGAAACCATGGATTTTATACCTGGCTGGACCGATTTTCAACTAAATATGGGTTTTAAGCTGGACATTATGACTTCTGTAAAAGGTTTAGAGAAGATCGGTTTTGAAGAGTGCTTTAATTATGCCATTGTAGCTGAAATTGAAGGTTCGTTGGTTCGATTTTTACAATATAATCATCTGATTACCTGCAAAAAAGCAGCAGGAAGGCCACAAGACCTTATAGATATTGAAGAATTAGAAAAAATTAGAAAAGCCGGAGAAGGAAATAATCCTTAAATTCTTCTCCCCCGATTTTTAAAATCCCCCCTCCATCCTTATCTTTGCGGCAAATTACAGGTATATTATGGCATCAAAGAGCATCAAATCAATACTGGTAGCGGTTTTCAGCATAAGTTTAGTGTTTTTTTCCAATGCTTCTTTTGCCAATCCTGAACCAACAGGGGACAGTGCTAAAAAAGAGAAGATTTTTGATGCAAACGAAGTGATCTTCGGTCATATTATGGATGCCCACGAATTCCATTTTTTATCATACAAAGGGTCAGACGGAAAACAGCATCATGCAACGATTCCTTTACCTGTTATTTTATACTCAAAAGAAAAAGGGTTTTCATTTTTCATGTCTTCTAAGTTTCATCATGGAGAGCATGTAGTAAATGGTTACGCATTATTAACCAACGAAAAAATTGATGCAGAAAAATTAGACCGCAATAAATATGCAGCTGGAAAAATTGTACCGGTTGATGAAAACGGAAAGATTAATGAATCTGTTAGTGTGTATGATATCTCTCTTACCCGTAATGTGGTACAAATGTTACTGGCACTTACTTTACTTGTTATCATACTCATTAGGGTGGCCCGTAAATATGGTACCGGTCAGGGTATTACTTCGGCACCAAAAGGCATGCAAAACACCATGGAAACCAT
>JANOUJ010000078.1:0-4633 GCA_031416815.1 Chitinophagaceae bacterium | reverse complement strand
AAAGGTTTTCAGGCGTTCTACGGCATCATCGTAACTTTCTAAAAAAAAGGCAAACACGGCAGTATAACGCATCGGAAATTGTGCCGGGTTTAAATCCCATCCCTGGTAAAAACCATTCCACAAAGAATGGCGGATATGATCGTAACCTTTTTTCCAGGCACGGTGAACGGTATCCCTGTTTTCCTGCAGCTGTTCTGCGGATAAATCTTCTCCTCTATGAGGACCAATAGGCATGGTATTCGTAGCCCCATCGCTCAACCAAATGCCGGTATGTGCCAGCGCAACCTTGGTCATGTGGTGTGCAAAATCGCAAACGGGGTGATCCATCTCCTGGTACTTAGCAGTGATACTGCATGATGCCGTATAATCATACGTACCAAAATGCATGGCAATGCATCTGCCATTGGATGCTTTAATAAAACGATACAAAGGATTGGTGCCGTTAATATCCATGATGGCCTGCGTTGTCTCCACCATCATCTCCATTTTTAGAATTCCCGTCTCCATTTTCAATTCTGTTTCCAGTATATCAAAAAACGATGCCAGCGTAGCAGGCTGTTGGGGAATGGTGACCTTGGGCAGCATCACAATAAAATTATCAGGCAGCTTACCACCTGTTTCTTTTACCAATGTGCTTACAAAAATATCCAGCGTACGCAATCCTCTTTCTTTCATCTCTTCGGTAAAAGGTTTTATGCGTATGCCGATAAATGGAGGTAAGGTATTTTCCTTCATTCCCCTTGCAACTTCCAATGCAGCTGTACGGGCCGTTTCATCTTCTTCTTCGTTGCTGCGGTTGCCATAGCCGTCTTCAAAATCGATCCTGAAATCTTCGATCGCTTCTGTTTTTAATTTGGCAATTACTTTATCGTACACTTTTTTGCTAAAGCCAGTTGTGGTATCCATACCAAATACATTACCGAAGACTTTGTGATCGGGAGCGTATGTTTCAAAAATTTCCAAAGCCCTTTTACCAAGCGATGCAGCAGCATCGTATTTAAACAGGTTAGCGCCGCCATACAAGGTATGCACCGGCTGGCGTTCACTTCTGTCGCCGGGATAAATTTGCTGAAAAAAAGTGTTGGCTTCTTTTAGTTTATTGAATAATTGTTCTTTTTTGTCGTTTGGAATTGTTGCATTCATTGATGTTGTTTTTTAGTTTTTTATCGCAGAGAAAATGAGGTAAGGAGTTTACGCAGAAGTTCTGCGTTTTCTTTGCTTCTCCTTTTCTCTGCGGTTAATGAATTAACTGCCTCGGTAAGTTGAATACCCAAATGGATTTATCAGCAGCGGTACATGATAATGTGCATCATCATAAACGATGAATTGAATTTCCACTTCCGGATAAAAGCCTTTTATTTTTTGAGATGCAAAATAATTACCGGTATCAAAAACCAGTTTGTAATTTCCGTGGGCCAGGCTTTTTTGGGATGGTAGTAAGTCGCCAACCCTTCCATCACTGTCGGTAATTCCCTGTGCAATAGTTTGCCATACACCATTTACCGGTATTTGCAAACGGATGCTGATCTCTTTGCCAGGCTTGCCCAAAGCTGTATCCAGCACGTGTGTAGTAAGCTGACCGGGTTTTATAAAACTCCAGTTACCCTCAGTAATTAGTTTTTGAAATCTGAGGAGGGTAATTTTCATTTGCTCGCCCATGGCAATATGCAATTCTTCACCGATGGTATTGCTAAGCCTGTCTTCCAGGAGGCGCAACATTTCTGTTGCAGATCTTCCGGTTGCACAAACAATAAAAATAAATCCAAATTTGGCTTCGTATTCTTTATTGGCATTTGCAAGCGTTGTAATTATTTTTTTAGAGGCGGCAGCGACCGATGCCTGCTCCTTACCTGCAAATTTTTTAGTGAGACTTTTTACATCGCCTATTTTGGGATGATGCGTAAATGACTCCAGCCAATCGAGGCTTTTGCATTGGTTGTACCAGATATGAGTTGCTGCATCAATCAGCTCCGTTTCATTAGCAAAAGGAAATTGCTTTAACATTAATTCAGACCACGCAGAAGAACCGCAACAACTTAAAAGGGATTTTGCTTTTTCTGTCTTGTTTAATTTATTAAACGCTTTTATTGTCATAACAAACTTTTATACTTTTGATCCTGCCTACCGGCAGGCAGGTTTTTACTTTTTACTTTTCCGCTGCTCCTTGCTCTATCCAGCACCTGATGATATCTCTTTCCTTATCCGTCATATTGGTTTTATTATTCTGAGGCATTGTTTTGGTAACAACAACCCGTTGCATGATCAGGTCTTTCTTCTTCGCAATATCATCGGGTGTATCATACATCACTCCATTAGGCGGAGCTTTATACACATCATCTGTTGGTTTTGATGAATGACAACTCACACATCTTGCCTGCACAATAGCATTCACTTCACTGAATTCAATTTTTGAATTACATGCCCCCGGATCCTTTGGCGGTGCGGAAATAAAAGCGCCGGCCAGCAATATGATTACAGAGACTGGCATTATCCAAACAGCCAGTTCTCCTTTTTCCCTAAGGTTAAGATAGTGTTTTACGCCAGCAGTTCCTACAGAAATGATGATGAGTATCAGCCATGGATTTTCGTATCCAAAGGTCGTAGGGAAATGGTTGCTGATCATCACAAACAACACCGGCAAGGTAAAATAATTGTTGTGTAAAGAACGGTTCAATGCATTCTTGCCCAGCCTTGGATCTACCGGCACTCCTTCCCTGGCTGCTTTTACCATGGCCTTTTGTGCCGGAATAATCACAAAGAAAACATTGGCAACCATAATGCTGCCGATCATGGCACCAAAATGTATATAGGCCGCACGGGCACTAAAAATATGACTATAGAAATAAGCGAATCCAACTAAGATAACGAAGCCAACCAGCGTAAACAATATCATGTTTTTTATCAGTGGGGATTTGCAAAGCAGGTCATACATGATCCACGCAACTACAAACGAACCAACGCCGATGCCAATACCGTAAAGCGGTGTAATATCCAATACATTTTTATCGATCAATAATGCCGATGCATTAAAGTAATACACTACAAATAACAAACAAAAACCCGATAGCCAGGTAAAGTAAGCTTCGTATTTAAACCAGTGTAAATGTTTGGGAATTGTTTTAGGTGCTACTTTATATTTTTCCAGGTAATAAAAACCGCCACCGTGTATGGCCCAGAGGTTACCTGCCAGTTCATCACGTACATTGTTGGTTCGGTTCAATGCATTCTCCAAAAAAACAAAATAGAAAGACGCGCCGATCCACGCAATACCAAATGTAATGTGCATTAAACGGATAACAATATTAAGCCATTCCATTAAATGCCCTTCCCATGGTGTGCCTCTTACATAAATGTATAAAGCCCCCACCATGGCAACACAAACCAGTATAATAGCTGTATAAACAAATGTTTGAGAAGATAAAACCCCGGCCTTCTTTTTTTCAACATCATCTCCTGCCTCATCTGCTGCATCAAATTCTTTAACCACCGAACGCAGGTAATAGGTTATGACCGTAAGCATAACCAACACAAAACTCAGTACCGACAACAAAATAATTCCAACCATCTCCTATGCTTTTTTCTTCCCAAAT
The DNA here is from genome assembly GCA_031416815.1 of Chitinophagaceae bacterium. Classification (GTDB taxonomy): domain Bacteria; phylum Bacteroidota; class Bacteroidia; order Chitinophagales; family Chitinophagaceae; genus Ferruginibacter. The sequence goes on along the minus strand of JANOUJ010000078.1, from coordinate 1,043 downwards.
AAGCGTAACCTGCTGATTCCCCCATCCGGAAAAATATTTAACCTAACATGCGTAACACCAGCCAACTGATTTATCTCCTCAATAAATTCATGTTCGTTATCTGCACTTAACTTTTGAGAGGCCAATAAAGATTGCCATTCAACTTTATCATATATAACATCATCATCTCTATCAGCTATACAGGCTTCTATTGAACAACTATCGGGGTAGTTTCCTTTAAAATGACAGGTGTCTACAACGATCCGTTCAATACTCCCAGGCGTTGCCAGTTTTATAATTACCCAATCCCTGTTGCCCGGTGCACGGTTGCGTTTGGTTTCCCAGCCATCGCCCATGTTAACACCACGGCCGGGCATTATCAAATTGCTCATGGCGCTAAAGAACATATCATTGCAGGCCAGGGCTTTACCACCGTTAATGGCAGCGGTTAAATCAATTTCTTCATCAGCAGTAACGGCATCCCAATTCATAAATACTTCACCATACACCCTTAGTCTTGCAACACCCCCATCGGGATAAATATGTAAGCGGATATGCGTATAAATTTCATCGCTATTACTCTCATAAAAATTTTGTGAGCCTGCATCCAAATGTGATTGGGGTAGAATTTCTTTCCATGCAATATCATCCCAGTTCTTTACAGGGTCCGCATCATTTAAGTACACCGCTTCAATTGATGCATGAGGCGGATGATTGCCCAGGAAAAAATTGGTGTCAATGTCAAAGCCAACAATTTTACCCGGTGTTGCCAGTTGCAGTACAGCCCAGTCGTGCCCCGGAGTTCTTTTGCGGCGGCTTTCCCATCCATCCATCCATTTACCACGATCTGTATATTTATCGTTGATGAAAATTCCTCTTGTTGGTTTGATAAGATTTTCTTTCTCTGCAAAAAAATCATCGGTGGCAAACAATACTTTGCCTCCAAGCCTTTCCGCAGCAAGGTCTGTTAGTTGCGTAAATGCCGGAGCCACTTTAATTATTTCTTTTACTTTGTCAAAAGCCATTGTCCTGCGTTTTTAAATCCATCCGAAATCCTTCCCGAG
>JANOUJ010000077.1:0-1692 GCA_031416815.1 Chitinophagaceae bacterium | reverse complement strand
GTAATGGAACGACGGAAGCCAGCCACATGCGTTCCTCCTTCAATTGTATTGATATTGTTTACATAGCTGAAAAGGTGTTCCTGGTAGCCTGTGTTGTATATCATAGCTACTTCCACCATTACATTGCTGGCCACATCATGTCCATCGCAATAAATTACAGTTGGCAATAAAGGATTACGATTTGCATTTTTATCAAGCATCTCTACAAACTCAACAATACCACCTTCGCTATAAAAAGTTTTGGTGTAGGTTTTACCGTCATCATCTGTTTCACGCAGATCAATGATGTGTATGGTTATTTTTCTGTTCAAAAAAGAAAGCTCTCTTAAACGGGCTTCTAAAATTTCACGATTGTAAACACTGGTTATAAAAATGCTGGTATCTGGCCAGAACTGAACGGTGGTTCCGTGTGTATCAGATTTTCCGATTTCCCGTACAGTATATTGAGGAACACCTTTGGCATACTCCTGTTCAAACCTTTTGCCATCTCTGTTCACCACAACATGTAATTTGCTGCTTAACGCATTTACGCAACTTACGCCTACACCATGCAAACCGCCTGAAACCTTATAGGAGTCTTTATCAAATTTACCACCGGCGTGTAAAACGGTCATTACCACTTCAAGAGCACTCCGGTTTTCCTTGGTATGCATACCGGTTGGAATACCACGGCCATCGTCCTCCACGGTAATGGAATTATCTTCATTAATGGTAACTGTAATGTTTTTGCAATGTCCGGCAAGTGCCTCATCAATTGAGTTATCTACCACTTCATAAACAAGGTGGTGAAGGCCTTTTACACCTATATCTCCAATATACATTGCCGGCCTTTTACGAACCGCTTCCAAACCTTCTAAAACCTGGATACTGTCTGCGCCATAACCTGTGTTGGCCGGGGTTGGAACCGCTGCTGTTTCTGTACTCATAATGTCGTTCTAAATCACTTTTGATATGTAAAATTCATGCCGATAGCTATCGGCAGGCGAAGGTACGAAAAAGCAGGCGCTTCAGGTAATAAAACGGGGTTTATTTTGGGGTGATTTTTTGCACCAGTTTTCACCATTCTCCTTGGTCTTTATTCACGAATTTTGGGAACGAATTACACGAATTTTCATCGCTTCGTGACAATTGGCGCTTTCACTATTTTGAAACGGTTTTTTAGCAAACAAATCATACGTTAATGTGATAAAACTCATAGCCAAACTTCCAATGTTTAAACATTCTTTCGTATCTTTGTATTGAAATTTTTCAATGAATCAACAATTCGACATATTAAGCATAGCACACAGACAACCCTTTTTACAGGATGAACTGGATGTGTTGCTGCATGTTGACAGGGTGGTGCCCGGTTCAGTAAACTATTCTATAAATCGCTACCGTAAGCAACCCCAATGGAGTATTGATGACACCGGTATTTTAGTTTATCATGTTGAAAAAAACAACCCGGATGCTAATTACCTTGAACTGAAATTTTGTGTTAGCGGCAATGTGTATTGCAGGCAAAAACAAACCGAATGCGATTTTTGTAAATTTAATACCAGTAAAAGCTGTGTTGAAAAAGTAGACAGTGTTGATGTGGTAAGCTTCAGCTTCAAACCAAATTACTTAACGCAGTTTACCAATAACAGCACAGAAACTGGTTTAACAGAAGATGTCCTTTCTTTTAAACACAAAACTTCCTTTAGCAAACAA
>JANOUJ010000076.1:0-2091 GCA_031416815.1 Chitinophagaceae bacterium | reverse complement strand
TCCGTTAATTGGTTAATCCGTTAATCCGTGGGGATCGTTATTATTCAATCTGTTTTATTGTGTTTGGGTGAGGCTGCAATAAATTTAATATAGCCATTCAGTTTTGCCAGGATTTTCTCCGCCTCGTTTAATAGTTCTTCTGCCTTGGTTTGCTCAATTATTTTTCTTCTTTTGCATTTTGATAGCCATGATTTTGTTTCCTGCAATGAGCCTCTGGATTAAAAGAAAAACTGTTTACTTTCTTTGTAATAGTATCTGCCATAACCTTCGGCAATATTTGCTGAAATGGAATCAGCCGATCTTACAATTTGTTTACCAATTGTGTCTTTCTGAAAATTATCCCAAGCCGTTACAATTCCCCAAACGGTATCAGAAAAAGCTTCTGATAATTGATAGACTTCAAGTTTTTCTAAAGTGTAATCCATAAAAATAAGTTTCGCATTGAACGATGCTTAAATTTACGAATTAACTTAATACATGCATATACGGATTAACCAATTAACGGATTAACGGATTAACGGATTAACATTAATACGCCCTTGCAAACAAAACCCTTTGCACGCTTGCACTACCGGTTAAAACACATTTACCCTCCTCCTGCTTGTTATTTAAAGGTATGCAGCGTATGGTAGCCTTGGTTTGTTCTTTTATTTTTTCTTCGGTTTCTGCAGTGCCGTCCCAATGTGCTGAAATAAATCCGCCTTTTTCATCCAGTGTCTTTACAAAATCATCCCAGTTGTCAACCGCTGTTATGTTCTCATTCCTGAACGCAAGCGCTTTATTGTACATGTTCTCCTGTATATCGTTCAGCAGTTTTGCAACAGCATCTGCAAGCCCTTCCATCGGCATGCTGCTTTTTTCTTTCGTATCACGGCGGGCAATTTCCACTACCTGGTTTTCCATATCACGCAGGCCCATAGCAAGCCTCACAGGTACACCCTGTAATTCGTATTGTGCAAATTTCCAGCCGGGACGGCTGTTATCGCTATTGTCATACTTTACCCTTATGCCCAATGCTTTTAATGAAGCAATGATCTCATCCGCTTTGGCATCAATGGAAGCTTTACTTTCTTCTCCTTTATAAATGGGAACGATCACTACCTGGAACGGTGCAATTTTTGGCGGCAATATCAAACCCTGGTCATCGCTATGTGCCATGATCAATGCACCGATCAAACGGGTAGAAACACCCCACGATGTTGCCCACACATATTCCTGCTTATTTTCTTTGGTTAAGAACTGTACATCAAATGCTTTGGCAAAATTTTGCCCAAGAAAATGCGATGTGCCCGCCTGCAGCGCTTTACCATCCTGCATTAAAGCTTCAATGCAATACGTATTTTCTGCGCCGGCAAAACGTTCACTGGCGGATTTAATTCCTTTTATAACCGGAACAGCCATATAGGTTTCTACAAATTCCGCATACACATCCAACATTTTTTCTGCTTCTTCGATAGCTTCATCTTTGGTTGCATGTGCAGTATGCCCTTCCTGCCAAAGAAACTCGGCAGTACGTAAAAACAAACGGGTACGCATCTCCCAACGCACCACATTGGCCCACTGGTTTATCAGTAAAGGAAGATCACGGTATGATTGTATCCAGTCTTTATAAGTATTCCAGATAATGGTTTCGGATGTTGGGCGAACGATCAGCTCCTCTTCCAGTTTGGCATCAGGATCAACCACAATACCTTTTCCGTTTGGATCGTTCATCAGCCTGTAATGGGTTACCACAGCGCATTCCTTGGCAAAGCCTTCCACATGGGCCGCTTCTTTACTTAAAAAACTTTTAGGGATGAACAAAGGAAAGTATGCATTTACATGGCCCGTTTCCTTAAACATTTTATCCAATTGGTCACGCATATTTTCCCAAAGTGCAAAGCCATATGGTTTTATAACCATGCAACCTCTTACTGCAGAATAATCTGCCAGCCCGCCTTTAATTACCAGGTCGTTGTACCATTGCGAATAACCTTCTGCTCTTGATGTTAGTTCTTTACTCATTTAATTTTTGTTGTGGTCCGACGCCCTCGTCTGGACATTTATTTTCCTTTTTGTTTGATCAGACAAGGGCGCCGGACCATGGTTTCT
>JANOUJ010000075.1:0-3266 GCA_031416815.1 Chitinophagaceae bacterium | reverse complement strand
ACCTGTTTTCCCCTCTACTACTTTAAGTGGACTTTCTATAAGTTGTTCTTTTGGATTTAGTCTTGCCAGCTCAGGCGATATAAATGGAGATGGTTATAGTGATATTGTTATAGGCGCACCTAACCTTTCGATAAATATCGGAGCAGCCTACACTTACCACGGCAGCCCCGCTGGATTAAAAACAACCAGCAACTGGCAGGTTTTGGAAGCACAGGGCGGAGCCAACTATGGTTATAGTGTAGCAAGTGCCGGAGATGTAAACAGTGATGGATTTTCGGATGTATTGGTTGGTGCATATATTTATGATGATGGCCTTAGTAACAATGGCAAAGCCTGGTTATACATGGGATCAGCAGCAGGATTGTCTACGATTTCTTCATGGACAGCTATCGGTTCTATGTCCAATGAGTATATGGGAAGTTGTGTTGCAGCTGCAGGAGATGTAAATGGTGATGGATACGGCGATGTGCTTGTGGGCGCTTATGGATATACCAACTTACAATCAGAGGAAGGCAGGACTTATCTTTATTATGGTTCATCGGGTGGACTTGCTGCTGCTGCCTGGACCTACGAAAATAATGTAGCAGGTTCAATTTTGGGAAGAAGCCTTGCTGCTGCCGGTGATGTAAACAAGGATGGCTATGGCGATATAATTATCGGGGCTCCTCAATATGACGACGGGATAACAACAATTGACGAAGGAAAGGTTTATCTTTTTTATGGAACATCAACTATACCTGCGGCAACACCAGCATGGTCTGTTGAAAGTAACCAAACAGGGGGATGGTTTGGTATTTCTGTTGCAAGCCTGGGCGATGTGAATGGAGATGGCTACAGCGATATCATTTTTGGAGCACAATTATATGATGATGCTGTATTTATAGATGAAGGCCAGGCTTTTGCCTACTATGGTTCTGCTACTGGTCTTCCTGCAACTCCTGATTGGACCGCTAAAGGTGGCCAGGCAAATGCACAATTTGGAATTTCTGTTGCATCTGCCGGTGATGTTAATGGTGATGGATTTAGTGATGCAATTGTAGGAGCTACATATTTCGATAACCCAACAACCGACGAAGGTGGTGTCTTTGTGTATTACGGTTCTTCATTAGGACTTTCTGCCACAGTTAGCTGGACAGCAGAAAACAATATTGCCAGTTCATTTTTTGGTTATAGTGTAAGTTCTGCCGGAGATGTAAATGGTGACGGCTATTCCGATGTATTGGTTGGTGCAAGAGAAATTTCCAATCCTCAGTCAAGAGAAGGTGCTATGTATGCTTATTATGGGTCATCAACCGGTTTATCGTTAACAACCAGCTGGTATGTAGAAAGTAATGTTGCCACCTCCATATTGGGCAGCAGTGTAGCATCTGCAGGTGATGTAAATGGGGATGGCTATAGTGATGTGATTGGTGGTGCTCCTTTTTATAATGGTTTAAGAGGTGCTGCTTTTTTGTATTATGGCAATAACAATACGGGGTTACGTCATAATCTTAAGTTGTACAATACCGATCTAACCACACCCATAAATAGAAACAATATGCTTGTACCTAATTTATTTGGTGCAGGTCTGTATGCAAAATCTTCTTTAGGCAGGATAAAAGGCAAATTGGTATGGGAAGTAAAGCAACAAGGACAACCATTTAGTGGCAATCCAATTACAAACAGCACGGCCTTCCTGGCTAAACAGCCATCTTATACAGATTTGGGAATTGCAGGAACTGAGTTAAAATATCAGGTACAAAAAGTTGGGCGGCAAAATAAAATAAGGGTAAGGGTGGAGTATGATAAAGCTACTGCCATAACCGGCCAGGTATATGGGCCATGGCACTATCCGCCTGCTTATTTACAGGGTGCACATGGTATGGGCTCAGTTCCGTTACCTGTAAAATTGAACTCGTTTACCGGTGCATTGATAGCTGATAAAGTAAAACTGCAATGGTTATCATCTGATGATAAGAACGTAGCATACTACAAGGTTGAACGCAGTAACAATAACAGGGATTTTATTACTATTGGAACAGTCTCTTCTATTCATCAAAATAATAAAAATTACGTTTTTACAGATGATCTGCCACTGAAAGGAAAGTGCTGGTACCGTCTTAAAATTACCGATGAATTCAACCGTATTAATTATTCGGAAATCATTCTGATTAAAAATACAACAGATGCAGTATCGGCATATCCAACAATAATCAGCAAGGGGCAATCGGTAAACCTGCAGTTTAATAACAATGTTACAGGAACAGTTGAAATTCAGATAATAAACAGCGCCGGATCGTTTGTATTTAAAAAGTCTTTAACAGCTGGCGGAACTATGTTGTCTATAGAATTCCCGGTACTGTCTTCCGGTGTTTACATTTTATCGGTTGTGCAAAACAGAGAAAAATTAATTTCTCAAAAAATCATAATCCGCTAAATTTTACCCTCTGTCTTGTAACTCATCTCTTTTAAATATCTGTATTTTAAAAAAGTATAGCGTGCCGTTGTTTTTGCAATAATAAATCCTTCTGCACCATCTAAAAAACCAAGGCGGAAAATATAATGTTGTATAAAAGCAAAAATCGGTGAAAAGTATTGTTTAAATAAATTTGGCCTTTTACCGGCTTCAACGTATTTTTTCGCATTTATCCTGGCGTAATGATCTGTTTTAGCATCGTACTCTTTTCTGTTATGCACAGTATAATGTAGTACGTTTCCTTTAAGCTTTGTCACCTTAACATCAGCAGGGAAAACAAGATTCTCATGCACGGCAACATTATTCCAATGCACTTTTTTACGGTTAAACAAACGTATATGCCAATCGAAGCCCCACTCGCCAAAACGTATCCATTTATTGCAGAAGAAATTTTTAAATCGTAAATCAAACACTTCTTCATCATTGCTCAATGTAAGCTGCAAAAGACTTTGCTGTAATTCAGTATCAATGGCCTCATCAGCATCCAGGCTTAATATCCAGTCGTTTTTTGCGGCTTCAATTCCTTTGTTCTTATTAAATCCATAACCGCTCCAATCAGTCTCAATTACCCGGGCATTGTATTTTTTACAGATGGCCACTGTTTCATCGGTACTGCCACTGTCCACAATTACAATATCATCTGTAACAGCTTGTAAACTCTGCAAAGTATTTGCAATGATGTGTGCTTCATTCTTTGTAATGATAACAACTGATATTTCCATCCTGCAAAGAAACAAGAAACTTTGCCAAAGTTTAAAACTTTGGCAAAGTTCTACAGTTAATTTATTTGGTATTTGAAAATTGAAATTTG
>JANOUJ010000074.1:0-2262 GCA_031416815.1 Chitinophagaceae bacterium | reverse complement strand
AGGTTGAAAATATAAAATTAACCGTGGTTTTGATTCGATTTTCTTTTATCCCGATGCTTCAGGATAGGTATCCGGCTTTCTACCCCACGTAAAATACGGCCGATATTTTTTTGATGGGTTACAATAACTAAAACTGCAACTATGAGGGCAAAAACCCTGTATAGTACTTCGTTTTCGTTCCATATCCACAATACACAAATAGGGAGCGATAAAGCAGCTAATATTGAGCTTAATGAAACATACCTTGTTAAATAAAGCACCAGTATAAAAATACCAATACAACTTATTGCAACCACCGGCTGAATAGCCAATACCATCCCTAACAAAGTGGCAACCCCTTTTCCGCCCTTAAAACCGGCAAAAATTGGAAAAATGTGTCCTAATACTGCTGCTGTACCAAGTCCCAGCATCAGGTTGGTTCTTTCCAGTTCATTACTAATATAGAAAGGAAGTGAATTATAGAGCATAACAGCTGTTAGTCCTTTTAAAATATCTATCACCATTACCATGGTGCCGTAACGTGAGCCCAAAACCCTGAAAGTGTTGGTGGCGCCCATATTACCACTTCCATAATCACGTATATCGATACCAAAAAAGCGTTTACTAACCAATAATGCGGTAGGAATTGAACCAATTAAATAGGATATAATAATGAGAACGAGTTCTTTCATCTGTTTCCTTTAGCTTGAGTTGAAGTATACAAAAGTAACGAAAAATATACTCCTTTTCGCAGGGTATTAAAATTTGTGAATAATCTGGGAATTATGCAATTCTTCGTGCCTTCGATGTAACTAATACAATTATTTTCTTACTGCGGATATGCAGATCCATTCGGCTTTTTGGATGATTTTTAGAACATGTATGCCATTTTCAGCTAATGCATTTACCATTTTAAATTCATCAACCTTAATAAATCCGCTGAGCAGGATCAATGTTCCTTTTTTACTTACAGCTTTTATGGCGGCAAGGTTATCCAATATTACATTCAGGTTTATGTTGGCGAGGATTATATCGTAAATAGTGCCGGTTGAAATTGTTTCAGCTTTAATTAATTGAATACTGTTACAATTATTAGCAGCAGTGTTTTCAATAGAATTTTCAATACTCAAATCATCGTAATCAATGGCATCTATCTTTACTGCACCCATTTTTTCGGCCAGTATGGCCAGTACTGCTGTGCCTGTTCCAAAATCAACAACCGTTTTATTTGTAAAATCCAACGCTTCCATTTGCTCGATCATCATGTAAGTTGTTGCATGATGGCCTGTACCAAAACTCATTTTTGGGGTGATGATAATTTCGTATTGTACATTTTTTAAGGGCTGATGAAAAGCAGCCCTGATAGCAACAAAATCATTTACAATAATAGGCTCAAAACTGCTCTCCCATTGTGCATTCCAGTTTTGCTGGGGCACTACTGTTATTGCATAATTAACCGGAACAATTTTAAGGATTTCTTCCAGGCTGTCTTCCAAAAATCCATCTTCTTTTATAAAAGCCAGTAAAGAATTTTCTGATTCTTCAAAACTATCAAACCCGGCATCGGCCAATAAAGCAACCAGTATTTCGCTCTCGCCTTCATGTAAAGTTTCAAATTCAATCTGCAGATAATTCATGATGATGGTATTTAAAAAACCGTCCCGCCAGGTAGGCGGGACGGCATATAATTCAATTTAAATAATTCTTACACTGATTACTCACCTTGCTTAGGCTGTGCTTCCGGCTTTGGTATCAAAGCTTTACGGCTTAATTTAAACTTGCCTGTTTTTTGATCAACATCAAGCAATTTAACTTTAACCTTATCGCCTTCTTTAAAGATACCGTCCATGGTTTCCAAACGTTTCCAGCTTATTTCACTGATGTGTAACAAACCTTCTTTCTTTGGTAAAAACTCAACAAAGGCACCAAATTCTTTAATGCTCTTCACGGTTCCTTCGTATGTATCACCAACAACCGGTACTGCTACCAAACCGTTGATCCATGCCAAAGCCCTTTCCAGGCTGGCTTTTTCTTTAGAGAAAATGCTTACTTCACCCCTGTTGTCAACTTCTTCAATATTAATGGTAGCACCGGTTTCACGCTGAATTTCCTGTATCACTTTTCCGCCGGGCCCTATCACCGCACCAATGTATTCTTTATCAATAATGATCTTCACCATGCGTGGGGCATGAGGTTTAACCTCTTCCCTTGCAGCCGGTGTACATGCATACATGGCTTCCAAAATGTGCATACGGCCTTTTTTAGCCTGTGCCAAAGCCTGGC
>JANOUJ010000073.1:0-6371 GCA_031416815.1 Chitinophagaceae bacterium | reverse complement strand
CTTTAATAAACAGCCCTGCCATTGTTATGGCGGATGAACCAACGGGCAACCTCGATAGTGCCAATGCCAAAGAATTACACCAGTTGTTTATTGATCTGCGTAATCAGTTCAATCAAACTTTTTTAATTGTTACCCATAATGAGGAGTTGGCAAAAATGAGCGACAGAACTTTGACAATGAAAGACGGGAAGATGGTTTAATGATGTATTGATTTGAAGATTTGATAATTAAGTGTTGCATCAACACATCATCAAATTTTCAAATCATCAAATCAACCAACTCTCGGTTTCCACGGAATGTCTTTTACTCCCAGTAAATGCCCGGCATATCTTGCCAAAACAAAAAGATAATCACTCAGGCGGTTGAGGTATTTTATAATAAGTGGATTCACAAACAAATTATTTTCCTGCATGTTTACGCAGATGCGTTCTGCACGCCTGCACACACAACGGGTTACATGAGCCGTAGAAATAGTTGCATGCCCTCCGGGCAAAATGAATGATTTCATTTCTTCAAGTTCATCATTCATTTTATCTATTTCTTTTTCTAACAATGCAACATCCGATTCCAAAAGATCAGGAATTTTAAGTTTCGATTCTTTATCCGGATCGCAGGCAAGTGAGGATCCTATTGTAAACAAACGGTCTTGTATTTCTTTTAAAATATCTTTTGATGGGGCATGTGTAAGCTGATCTGCAGTTAACCCAATGAAAGAATTCAATTCATCAACAGTGCCGTAGGCCTCAATGCGGATATTACTTTTGGGAACTTTGGTACCGCCAATTAAGCTCGTTTTACCAAGATCACCTGTTTTGGTATAAATTTTAAATGCCATAATGCTTCATTATAAATGCATAGTAAAGTTATCCAAACAAAATAAGTAAATACATCCTAAAGCATAAAAAACTATTAAGAACAAAAAAAGCCAGTTCAAAAGAACCGGCTTTTACATACTTCCCTTAAAAAGATTATGGTAGAACAGCAGATGCTGTTGCATTAAGTGTGAGTGTTGCATTTGCATTTAATGAGAGGTTAAGTATATTTAACCCGCCACCGGCCACCACTACAAGTGTACCAACCAGCTCAAACTTGCCATCTGCATTGGTATCTTTATAACTTGCAAAATGCACTTCGTAATCGCCACTCTCTAAAAAATGCAATTGATAAGCACCACCGGCGGCAACCTTAGCACTGCTTACAGCATTGCTGAATTGTATGTTACTGGCGCCTTGTCCTGTCATTTCTGTACTTCTGTTAAACGTACCCTTTTTATAGGCATAGGCAACCACTTTGGCCGAACCGGATATACCATCGGTTAAAGTACCCGAAATAGTATTTGAATTGTTTTCGCTTACTAAGCGAACACTACTTTGTAATTCAGCCGCGGTTGCAAAATTGTATTGATCAGCAGGGTTGCCGGACTGAGCAACGATCATTTTACGAAGATCAAAATCGGCCACAAGTGAATTTGATGAACCAGCTGTTAAAGCATAATTTTTATTTACCGTAATAACATTAGAAGTTGTGGTAAGTTTATGCTTAACGTTTCCGGTTGTTAACACATAAGAGCCCGGAGCATTGCCACTTGCATCAGTATCAAAATCAAGCAAAAAAGTGATGTTGCTGTAATTTTTACCTTCTAAATTAAACGTCCCTAATGTTTTTGTGCTACCATTTTGATACGCAGCCAGGTCAACAGTTGTTTTAGTAAAGCCCTGTACCGTTTGGCCATCAACTTTAATTTCAGAAATAGTAACAAAAGCACCGGTTACATTCGCATCATCAAATGGGGCATCCGTAACTTTTATGGTAGTTGCAGCTGTACCTGAGCCACCAGAGCCATTATTGTCGTCTTTATTACATGATGTAAGCGACACCGCAGTTAAAAAAATTGCGGGTGTGATAAGCAAGAATCTGCTTTTTGATTTTGTAAGTTTCATAAAATTTTTATTTAATTATCGGATAGATTTTGTTTCCGCCCACTACAAATTCAAAAGCTATGCCAGAGTTAAACTTTTTGTAGATTTTTTTAAGCCGGGTGGAATATTTTATATTGGAAATACCGTGGCTCCGGTTCGTTAAACAACGAAGGCGCACAATTTTAACAAATAATAGAGTGGAAATTAAACCGGAATGGTAGCGGTTGCAGGGTTTGTATTTATTTGATCGGTTTCAACTATACCATCTCTTAACCTAATTACCCGGTGGGCATATGTTGAAATGTCTTCCTCATGTGTTACTAAAATAACCGTGTTGCCATCTGCATGTATGGTTCCCAAAATCTCCATGATCTCGTAAGAGGTCTTGGTATCAAGGTTACCGGTTGGTTCATCTGCTAAAATAATCGAGGGGTTATTTATTAAAGCTCTGGCAATGGCCACACGCTGCGCCTGGCCTCCACTTAATTCATTGGGTTTGTGATGGCTGCGGTCGTCCAGTTTAACCCTCGTTAAAACTTCCATTGCCCTTTCTGTTCTTTCTTTTTTTCCAACACCGCTGTAAACCAAGGGCAGTGCTACATTTTCGGCAGCCGTCAGGCGTGGTAATAAATTAAACTGCTGAAAGACAAATCCAATCTCTTTATTTCGAACTTCAGCCAGGTCATTATCCGGCATGCGGCTTACATCTTTTCCGTTTAAAATGTAATTGCCGCCGGATGGCGTATCCAGGCAACCCAATAAGTTCATTAATGTTGACTTACCCGAACCACTCGGTCCCATTAATGCTACGTATTCATTCTTGAATATATCCAGTGTAATGCCTTTTAAAACCTGCAGTTCATTTTTACCGAGGTAGTAGCTTTTAAAGATATTTTCTAAATGAATAATTCCGTGCATGTAAATTGTTTTGGGTTTGCTGTTTTGGGTTGGGTTGTTGCTATAGCCGTGTTCTTATTAATTTAGGGCTGAACCTAAAACTCAATACACAAAACTCAAAACCTCATTTATTTCTTAATAACTTTTGGAACTTTAAAAAACTGCTCGTCATGAACGGGTGCATTTTTTAAACCTGATTCACGGCTTATGCTTCCTTTAACTTCATCCGACCTTAAAATATTTACATTGCTGCTCATATGCAAAAGTGGCTCAACCCCGGTTGTGTCAACCTCGTTCAGTTTTTCAATAAACTGAATCATTTTTTGCAGATCATTCCTGATCTCTTCTTTTGCGGCTGCATCAAAATTTAACCTGGCAAGATTGGCTAGTTTATCAATCAAGGCTTCATTCACTTCCATATTACAAATATAACAATAGTTGGCTCCCGAAATTAACCGGCTTTGCGACCGGCTGATTAAGGTTATGAATGGAAACTTGATGACGGCCAACTATCAGGTTTTCTTATCTTCGTCACCTGACAGCAAAGTTTTATGGAAAAGAAAAGAGAGATTGTAATGAGTGGCATACGCCCAACCGGATTTTTGCATTTGGGCAATTATTTTGGGGCTATACGTAATTATGTAAAAATGCAGGATGCATTTGACTGTTTTTTTATGGTTGCCGATCTGCATTCGTTAACTACACACCCCGACACTAAGGAACTTAAAGCCAATGTACACAGGGTTTTGGCAGAGAATATTGCCTGCGGTCTTGATCCTGATAAAGTGGCTTTGTATTGCCAAAGCCATGTGCACGAGACAGCCGAATTATACTTGTATTTAAATATGATGGCGTACAAAGGCGAGTTGGAGAAAACAACAACTTTTAAAGATAAAGTGCGCTTGAATCCTGAAAATGTAAATGCAGGATTGTTAACTTATCCCGTGTTACAAACGGCCGATATTATTTTGCACAGGGCTAAATACGTACCGGTTGGTAAAGACCAGGAGCAGCACCTGGAAATGGCCCGTACATTTGCAAATCGTTTTAACCATCGTTATGGCAATGTTTTTCCGGAGCCAACAGCATTTAATGACAATCAAAATTTGATAAAAGTGCCCAGCCTCGACGGGGCAGGCAAAATGAGTAAAAGCGAAAACCAGATGGCAACATTGTACCTGGCTGATAGCGATGATATGATCAGGAAGAAAGTAATGAAAGCCAAGACGGACAGTGGACCTGCCGAAAAGAATACACCGAAGCCAGACTATATTGAGAATATTTTTCTGCTGATGAACCTGGTTTGTCTACCAGATACCGTGCAGCGATTTGAAGAGGATTATAGTAACTGTACCATACGATATGGTGATTTAAAAAAACAACTGGCAGGAGACATGGTGAACTTTATTGCCCCCATCCGTAATAAGGTAGATGCAATTTTGCAGGATGAGGCAGGGTTACAACAAATTATGCGAAACGGTGCCGAAAAGGCAAATAAAAGTGCCGCCGAAACCATGAAAATTGTGAGGGAGGCTATCGGATTAAATTATTTTTAATTTCGGGTGTTTGATTTAAGATTTTGTTTACTTTAGATGCTTCGCCCTTAAAAAAACGGCGATTGTAAATCCACAGTTGATTATGGCAAAAACAAAAAAACCAAAGCATATTGCTGTTGCAGGGAATATTGGTGCAGGAAAAACCACGCTTACTGAAATGTTGAGCAAGCATTACAAGTGGATTCCCCAGTTTGAAGACGTGGATCATAACCCTTACCTGAATGATTTTTATGAGGACATGCCGAGATGGAGTTTCAACCTGCAGATATACTTTTTAAATAGCCGGTTGAATCAGTTGCTTGAAATACACCATGGAACCGAAACGGTGATACAGGATAGAACGATTTATGAAGATGCCAATATTTTTGCCCCCAACCTGCACGATATGGGGCTGATGACAAAACGTGATTTTGATAATTACTATAAATTTTTTGAGACCTTAAAAAGCATGGTGCAACCGCCCGATCTTATTATTTACCTGAAAGCCTCCGTGCCAACCCTGGTTGCACAAATACAAAAGCGGGGCAGAGAATACGAGGAAAATATTCGCCTGGATTATTTAAAAAAGCTGAACGAATTTTATAATGGTTGGATCGATAACTATAAAGAAGGTCCGCTTTTAATAATTGATGCAGACAATAATAAGTTTGCTGAAAATGAAGAAGACCTGGGAAAGATAATAACCAGTATTGACTCCAAATTATTTGGATTGTTTTAAGCTAGTCTATCAATGAGTTTTTCATGGCGTAAAAAACAAGCCCTACGGAGTTTTTAACACCAAACCGCTCCATCAGTCTGTCTTTTATCGCTTCTACTGTTCTGGCGCTGATGTCCATTTTTATTGCAATCTCAGAGGCAGTAAACTCCATGCATACGAGTGTAAGTACTTCTTTTTCCCGATCGCTTAATACAACTTCCGAAGTAAGAGACGGGTTGAATTTTTGTTTGGAATAATTTTTCTTGATCAGTACTTTATTTACAAAGGGGTTAAGGTAAAATCCGGTACGCATCACATCGATGATCGCTTTTTTTATTTCAGAGGGATCGGTGCTTTTTAAAAGATAACCAGCCGCTCCACAATCCATCAAATGACCAACAAATCGTTCATCTTCATACATGGTTAATATAATTACACGAATGTTTGGAAAGTTTTTTGTGATCAGTTTTGTAGTATCAATACCATCTTTTATGGGCATTTTCAAATCGCATAAAATTACATCCGGTTCAAATTCAGGTATTTTTGCAAGCAGGTCTTCGCCGTTGTCTGCTTCCATCACAAATTTTATGTTGGAGTAACTCCGCATGGAAAGAATCACTCCTTTCCTGAAAATTTTATGATCGTCAGCTATCGCAACTTTAATTTCATTCATAAGTTTGGGGGTAGGGCAAAATTAAGCAAAAGAAATTTCATTTATATCATGATTAAGTGTAATAATGGTAGTCTGCAAAAATCAATCCGCAATTGCAGCATTTAAATGGCAGGTTCCCTCGGAATTTCGATGGTTACTTTGTAGTAGGTTTTGCTCGGGTCAATTTCAAAAAAGATACGGCCGTTGAGTACTTTTATCCTGCTGGCAATATTCTTCAAACCAAGCCCGAGTGTACTGTGATTAAGTTTTTCGAAATCGGCCTGCACAATTCCTATACCATCATGATGTATCCTGAAATACATTTTATCGGCGCTGATATTCTGGGTCAAATGAATAAAACCGGGGTTGCTATGTTTAAGTATATTGTTTACCAGCTCCTGTATAATTCTAAAAACAAGTAATTCCTGGTCTACTTTAAGGCGCAGGCGGTAATCATGAAAACGGGCGCTTGCATTTAAACTGCCACTGGCACCTATTTTCTGAAAGAGGTCAGTGGCGGCACTCTCCAATCCAAAGTTCTTAAGCGTTGGCGGCATCAGGCTGTGGCTGATATTGCGTATTAGCAATATGGCATCATCCAGTATTTGTTTGGCGCTGAATATACTCTGTAACTGCTGGGCTTTCTCCTG
>JANOUJ010000072.1:0-8226 GCA_031416815.1 Chitinophagaceae bacterium | reverse complement strand
GTGCATCCAAATCGGCAGGTAACGACCGGGTAGCTTGTGATACTTTATCCCGTACATCGTTGGCTGCAGCTTCCAGGTCAACATCCAGTTCAAACTCAACATTGATATTGCTGCTGCCATTGCTGCTGCTGGATGTAATATTTTTTATACCCGCAATACCATTGATTGCTTTTTCAAGTGGCTCTGTAATTTGAGATTCTACGATATCTGAGTTGGCACCGGGATAAGATGCCCGTACATTGATATTGGGAGGATCAATAGCCGGGTAATCTCTTACCCCAAGAAATTTATAGCCGATCAATCCAAATAAAATAATGATTAAGTTAAACACAATGGCCAGCACCGGCCTGCGTAAACTTAATTCTGAAATATTCACAGTAGTTTATTTGTTTAGTTTGAAATTATTTTATTTACCTGAACCTTGCCGCCCGGTTTGGCTGTTAAGAGGCCGGTTACTAAAATGGTGTCACCGGCTTTTAGTCCGCTGGTAATTTCCACTTTAGCCGAATCTCTAAAACCCAACGTAACTACCTGCATGGATGCCATACCATCTTTTAATACAATTACTTTTTTATTGCGGGCATCTGGTATTACCGACTGGGTTGGAATCATCAACGCATTGTTATTATCGCCCAACGGTACTTTAACTTTTGCAAAAGCGCCTGCTATCAACTTACTGCCTGGTTGTTTCACGTTGGCAATTACACGCAGGCTGCGGTTTTCTTCTGCAATAATATTTTCAGTTGCAGAAATTACTGCCTGGTAAGTATCACCGCTTCCTTCTACGGTAAAATTTACAGCTGTTCCGTTTTTCATTTTATTGCCATATTGCTCCGGGACCGTAAAATCGAGTTTTAGCTGGCTTACTTTACGCAAGGTTGCTATTAATGTTTGCGGAGAAATAAATGCACCTTTTGTAATGGTAGTGATACCAATTTTGCCACTGAAAGGCGCTCTCAGCAAAGTTTTTGAAATACTGGTCTTCACAATATTCATATCGGCCTTTATGGTATTTACCGAAAGCACCTGCATGTCATACTCCTGCTGACTAACACCGCCGATCTTTAAAAGTGCTTCATAACGTGCCGTGGTTTGCTGCGCTGTTTTTAGCTGAATATTAAGTTTTTGTAATTGTGCCTGCAAATCACCATCATATAATTTTAATAATAAACTGCCCTGGCCAATATTGCTGCCTTCTTTAAAATATACTGCCGTTACCCTTCCGCTAACATCAGGATGCAGTTCTACTTCTTCAGATGCTGCCAGGCTTCCGGGCACTTCAATATCCTGCGACAGCAATGACGGAGCAACTATAAAAACATCTACTATGGCCGACGGTTTGTTTGCAGGGCCTGCTGCCTGTTTCTTTTCATCCTTTTCAGATGATTTGCAGGAAGCAATACCAAATAATACTAAGGCCAACAATGGAAAAACTAACTTTATTTTGTTTATCACGTATATATTTTGTTTTAGTTAGACGCTATTTTATTGCAAAACGGTCGCTTAAATTCTTGAATAATAGCTAAAACGTAAAAAAAAGATATTAGTTGAAATTTTTCGGAATTAAACTTACTTTATGATCTGGATAAAACTTTTACGGTTTGCTTTATCCGGTTGGCCTGGTGTATTAATTCCTGCTTTTCTTTACTCAAAATAGTAATATGACCCATTTTGCGGCCTGGCTTGGTTTGTTTTTTGCCGTAAATATGCACAAATACATTTTCAATTTCCAGAATTTCATGAAGGCCTTCATAAATCGCTTCGCCGGTATGGCCCTCAGCCCCCAAAAGATTTACAATGGCAGCTGGCAAAATATGTTCCGTACTTCCCAATGGATAACCCAACATTACCCGCCAAAGCATATCAAATTGTGAGCTGAAATTTGCTTCAATGGTATGATGACCGCTGTTGTGTACCCTTGGAGCGGTTTCGTTAACAAAAACATTGTCCTCAAAATCAACAAATAATTCCACTGCAAATATTCCCGGACTTTTTAACTCTTTTACCACTTTCAAAGCTACTGCCTCCACTTTCCACAATACTTTTTCGGCAATATCGGCCGGGCTTATCTGGTAGTCCAATAAGTTAAGCCGGTTGTCAAAAATCATATCCACAGAGGGATACAAAGCATTTTCTCCATTATCGGCCACGGCAATAATTACAGCGATCTCTTTTTTTATGGAAACCAGTTTTTCCAAAACTGCAGGTGCATCAAAACCTCTTTCCAGGTCATCCCTGGTTCTTAGTAATTCAACTCCACGACCATCATAACCACCCATGGCCAGTTTGTGTGCGGCAGGTAAAAAGCCGGTATGGTGGTTTAAATCTGTTTTATTTTGTGTGATGATAAATTCGCTTGTGGGAATTTGATTGTCTTTATAAAACTGCTTTTGTAGGATTTTACTTTTAATTGTTCTCAGCGCTGCTGGTTTTGGGTAGATCCTTACACCTTCTGCTTCCAGTTTTTCCAAGGCATCCTCATTCACGGATTCAATTTCAATAGTTAAAGCATCAAGCCCTTTTCCAAAATTGTAAACGTCGTCAAAATTGTTAATATCGCCTTTTGTAAAATAATGGCATAGATGCGCTGCCGGACAGTGCTCATCGTTTTCCATAACATATGTTTCTACCGGATAGTTGGCTGCTGCTTGTAGTAACATTCTGCCTAACTGCCCGCCGCCAAGGATGCCGATTCTGAGCGTAGTCGAAGAGCGGTTTACTGGTCGAGCGTAGTCGAGACCCTTTTCCAAATCTTTATATTTGTGATGAGTAAAATTATTGCATTGCGAAAGTAATTGAAGCTTATGAAAATTCCCTTCGGTCAAAGCTTTTTTCTTTGCTTTTGACCATCCTTTAATTTGTGTTTCTCTTTCCACAGCATCTTTTAAAGGGGATGGTTTCGTAGTATTTTAAAATAAGAGGCCTTCTCTTATATGTATAACAGGACTCATAAATACCGTTAACATGCTCTTCAAATCTTCTCATTAAGTCATCAGTTAAACCAGTATAATAAGAGTCATCATTACAAAGAATGATGTACACATAATATGAGCCTTGTAGAGTGTTATAGAGCATATTTGTAAAATTAGTTACTGTTTCTCGACTTCGCTCGAAATCAGTAAAAAAAATCCTTCGACTTCGCTCAGGACTTTCTACCTTTGTTTTAAGATATGATACCCGACTATCCACATAAATTATTCTCCGATAAGCGCAACAACTATTCCCTGTTGATGTTGACGCTTGCTATGGATTCGGTAGATTAATTTGATTTTCTCCTGCACCTGCAGATTTCGTTTTGCAACACCAGCGGCTATTTTCTTCACTATTCAAATTAATTACAATGGAAACAACAACCATACAACCTTCGGTAATCAATAACAGCGCAACCGATTTTCTTCCTTTACATGGCACAGACTATGTTGAATTTTATGTAGGCAATGCCAAACAGGCAGCACATTTTTATAAAACAGCCTTTGGGTTTCAATCGCTGGCCTATGCAGGTCCGGAGACAGGTACGAAGGACAAAGTGAGTTATGTGATCAGGCAAAACAAACTAACGTTTGTTTTAACAACGCCCTTGCGTACAGACAATCCAATTGCGGATCATGTGTACAGACATGGTGATGGTGTAAAAGTGCTTGCCTTACAAGTGGATGATGCTGCCAAAGCTTTTGAAGAAACTACCAGGCGTGGTGCAAAGCCTTACCTGGAAACCACTGTATTAAAAGATGATGATGGGGAAGTGGTGTTAAGCGGAATTCATACCTATGGGGAAACGGTTCATCTTTTTGTAGAAAGAAAAAATTACAATGGCGTTTTTATGCCGGGTTTCAGGAAATGGGAATCGAATTATAACCCAACAGAAACCGGTTTGCTTTATGTAGATCATTGCGTGGGTAATGTAGGTTGGGACCAGATGAACCCATGGGTGAAATTTTATGAAGAGGTGATGGGCTTTAGAAATATTTTGAGTTTTGATGATAAGGATATTTCAACAGAATATTCGGCCTTGATGAGTAAAGTGATGAGCAATGGAAACGGGTTTGTCAAATTCCCGATCAATGAACCAGCCGAAGGCAAGAAAAAAAGCCAGGTAGAAGAATATCTTGATTTTTACAACGGCGAAGGTGTACAGCATGTGGCCATTGCAACTGCCGATATTGTAAAAACAGTAACTGAATTGCAAAAAAGAGGCATTGAGTTTTTAAATATTCCTGACAGTTATTATGAAACCGTTTTAGATCGGGTAGGCAAAATTGATGAGGATCTGCAACCATTGCAGGATCTGGGCGTGTTAATAGACAGGGACGAAGAAGGATACCTGTTACAGATATTCAGCAAGCCGCTTGAAGACCGGCCAACTTTGTTTTTTGAGATCATTCAGCGTAAAGGAGCCCAAAGTTTTGGAAAGGGTAATTTTAAAGCGTTGTTTGAAGCGCTGGAAAGGGAACAGGACGCAAGGGGTAACTTATAATACCATCTTTATTTAATATGTAGTCCAAAGACTGCGTTGAAATATCAGCTGGTATTATGCCGACAGCAAACTGATCACCTCGTTAAGCATATAGTCGGTATAGATGGTAGTTGAGATACGTTAACATATTATAAAGCAATTGGTTAAACTTTTATTGCGGTAGGTCTCAATAAAAGTTTTTAATTTGCGTTACCATTTCTAAATTGCCTCTTTTCATGAAACAATCATATTGGCTTAATGCGACAGCAGTTTTTTCTGCAATTTTCTTTGTAAACAGCCTGTTTGCGCAAACATCGTTTGCAGAGCCAAAGAATTTTGTAAAAAACACCAGTTCCAATAAGCTCGAGGATTCCTTAAAACAACAGTTTGGAGAAAAAAAACTAACCTGGCCCCCGCAAGCTGTTTATCTACGTTCATTTAAATACGACCGATCACTGGAGTTGTGGGTTAAAAATAAAAATGTAGATAGTTTCACACTTTTTAAAACCTATAAAGTGTGTATGCAAAGCGGCAGTATTGGCCCCAAGCGTTCGGAAGGCGATAACCAGGTACCGGAAGGTTTTTACTATATCAATGAGTTTAACGCAAGAAGTAATTATCATCTGGCACTGGGATTGAATTACCCCAACGCATCCGATAAAGTTTTAAGTGATACAAAAAAACCGGGGGGTGATATTTATATTCATGGTAACTGTGTATCTACCGGTTGCATTGCTATTCAGGATTATCCCATTGAAGAAGTATACACCCTTGCTTCCATTGCAAAAACAAACGGGCAGGATTTTGTGCCGGTTCATATTTACCCGGTAAATTATGGTGTAAAGAAATCGCTTGATTATCTCACAGAATCCATTAAAGGGAAACAGGCCATCAATAGATCTATCTTAAATATAAAAGCTGTTTATGATTTTTTTGAAAAGAAGAAAAAACTGCCGATCATTATAATAAATAAAAAAGGCGATTACATACTC
The DNA here is from genome assembly GCA_031416815.1 of Chitinophagaceae bacterium. Classification (GTDB taxonomy): domain Bacteria; phylum Bacteroidota; class Bacteroidia; order Chitinophagales; family Chitinophagaceae; genus Ferruginibacter. Next base: position 2,781 of record JANOUJ010000072.1, on the reverse strand, counting down.
AATTAACGCATTAACACCTGGATGGTTTCCGTGGTCTTCTGTTCCAGCACCATTATTTTTCCTTTTGTAAGTTCTTGTATCTTTTCAGGTGTATAATGCCTGATGGTGAGCAACGTAAGATTTTTTTCTATTTGCACATCAAAAATATCGGAGGCAGCCAGGGCCAGTTTTTCAATTTTTTCTGATTTATTATCAAGGCAACATAATAAACTAATGGCGCCGTTCTGCGACAGGTTGGGCCTTATTTTTATTGCTGCAAACATCTCATGTAACTGGCTCATGGGCTTTTCTTCCACAAATGAAAAATCTTTTGAACTTAGTTGCATCAGTACCTGGTCTTTCTTTAAAACAATTATTGGCGGCAGGTTGTGTACGGGCTTGCTGCTGATGACCGTCCCGGGCAATTCAGGTTTTAAAAAACACCGTACATGAAGGGGTATGTTTTTATTTTCAAGCGGTTTAATGGTTTTTGGATGTATTACCTGTGCGCCGTAGTAAGCCATTTCAATAACTTCCCGGTAACTTAAAGCATAAATATTTTCTGCATCTGCAAATTCTTTTGGGTCTGCATTCATCACTGCTTCTACATCTTTCCAAATGGTCTGGCTTTCCGCATCCAGTATATTGGCAAATATGGCCGCACTAAAATCGCTTCCTTCTCTGCCTAATGTGGTGCTTTCATTCTCATCCGTTGCGCCGATAAAACCCTGCGTAATCACCAGGTCAAACTCGGTAAATAGCGGCTCAATATCTGATTTCACTTTCTGTTGTGTGATGTCCCAGTTAACATAGGCATCCCTGAAATTATCATCCGTTCTTACAATATCCCTCACATCAACCCACTTATTTTTTATACCTATTTCATTCAGGTAAATGCTTACCAACGAAGTGCTGAGTAATTCTCCGCAACAAACGATCTGGTCATAATAGTAATCATATTCCCTCACCGGTTTATCATGGAGCAACCATTCTACTTCTGTAAAGAAATCTTTCAATTGGTTTTCGGCTTGTTGCCAGTTAATGCTGATGATATATTTCAATGTATTTAAATGAGATGCTTTCACCTGTTCAAACAATTGCAAGGCATCATCCTTTTCTCCCGCAAAAAAAGCATCCACCACTTTTTCAAGCGCATTGGTTGTTTTGCCCATGGCTGATACGATGATCAATATTTTTTCGCCATTAAATGATTTGATGATGTTGCCGGTATTTATAATTCTTTCTACCGTGTTGATACTGGCTCCTCCAAACTTAAAAACCTTCATAGATATAATTTGCTGATGGCTGATGTGCTGACCTGTTCCGATAGTTATCGTGATTTACTATTGAAGATACACATCTGAAATTATTGTTAAATGCTTATTTTTGGTCACAAATTTAACGCCGACAGGTAACGGAACAAAATCATAAAAAACTTGCATATGGATACGAACCGCCGGATACAGACATTAGACGAATTTACCATTCAGCAAATGCGGGATTTTCCAAACGCAACGGGCGAACTGGCCGGGCTTTTACGTGACCTGGGCCTGGCTGCCAAGCGGGTTAATGTGGAGGTAAATAAAGCAGGCCTGGTAGATATCTTAGGTGATGAAGGTACAATAAATGTGCAGGGAGAGGAAGTGAAGAAATTAGATGTATATGCCAACAACCAGTTTATGGGTGTTTTGAAGCATGGTATAAGCTGTGCCGGTATTGGCAGTGAAGAAATGGATGATATTGTGGTTTTTAATGATCCCGTCAGTAACAAAAGCAAGTACGTTTGTCTTTTTGATCCATTGGACGGCAGCAGCAATATCGATGTGAACGTTTCTATCGGAACCATCTTCAGCGTTTTTCGCAGGGTGAGTGAATTGGGCAAACCGGCAACCAAAGAAGATTTTTTGCAACAGGGAAATAAACAGGTTGCTGCGGGTTATGTCATTTACGGATCATCAACCATGTTTGTGTATGCAACCAGGCGTGGCGTTAATGGTTTTACATTAGATCAATCCATTGGTGAGTATTCTTTAAGTCATCCTGATATCAAGTGTCCGGACACTGGTAAAATGTATTCGGTAAATCATGGTAATTTCTTCCAGTACGAAGAAGGTGTAAAACAATATATAACGGCCTGTCAGAAAAAAGATAAGACCAATGGCGGCCCTTACACACAACGCTATATTGGCAGTATGGTTGCAGATGTACACCGTAATTTAATAAAGGGTGGCATTTTTATGTATCCTGGTACCACATCAAAACCAAAAGGGAAATTAAGGTTGCTGTATGAGTGTAACCCTTTTGCATTTATTGTTGAAAAGGCCGGTGGCGTAGCCACCAACGGCATAATACCGATACTGGATATACAGCCAACTGAATTGCACGAAAGAACTCCTTTTTTTATTGGCAGTAAACTGATGATGGAGGAAATGGATCAGTATTATAGAGCCCCTCTATCTCCGCCAAAGGGCGAGGAAAAGCAGAAGATATAAGCGGAGACCAGAGTTTGCAAAATTGAAGAAGAAAAAATAAAATAGTGTTTAATTAGTTATTTTTATCGTCTATAAATTAATTTTAAATACAAACAAATAGATCGCTTCCAACTACCAGTTCCTTCTCCTTTGGAGTTCACGAGCAAAGCGAAGGGAAAGAGCGTAGCTCGTTGGGATGAGGCTCAGGAGCGAGCGAGCTCGCGCATCGCTCGGTAGATGTGGTCGGGCTCGGGCTCCATGTAGAAGTGTTCGAGGGCTGCGGCGTAGGGCATCGCGGGGATGTCGGGTCCACCTATCCTGATCGGTGGAG
>JANOUJ010000071.1:0-12109 GCA_031416815.1 Chitinophagaceae bacterium | reverse complement strand
TACAGATTCATCATGGAAGCCTTCGGTTGGTTTCGCCTAACCGGGCTTACTTCATAGAAAAATTCTGTCCCGATTAAATCGGGAATAGCCACTCAATGCGTTGAGTGGTTTTTTTATTGTCGCTCTTGACTAATATGTTTTACAGTGAATGGGATATTTTGAGGGTACTTGGCGACTTGCAGGTTGTTGAAATCTCGTTCTTTGACACCCGCCCTATCTACCGACTTTATTGTAACCCCTTGACGCGGTATCTGATTAAATCCTTATTTACCAAATAAATAATTATCTTAATGAAAAATAATTAGCTATGTCAGATATTGAAGAAATAATAAATGAACTAATAAAATTTAGAAACGAAAGAGATTGGGAGCAATTTCATAACGCTAAAGATCTTGTTTTGGCAATAAACGTTGAAGCAGGGGAACTGCTAGAATTATTTCTTTGGAAGAATGCGGAAGAGGTTAAGAAAGAAAAAGTAAAAGAGGAATTGGCTGATGTTTTTGCATTTGCTTTTTTACTTGCAGACAAATAAGGTTTTGATGTAAAACAGATTATTTTAGAGAAAGTCAAGCAAAATGGTGAAAAATATCCGGTAGACAAGGCTAAAGGAACGGCAAAAAAATATGACGAACTATGAGTTTATCTTTTGAATTGTCAATCGAAGTTTCAGAAGCATATGATTTTACTAAAGAATCGCTGCCTAATATCGAATTAAATCCGTGGGTAAAGAACCAATGGCCTTTAGTATATTTTATCCAAAATAAAACAGAACGGTTAGCTTACGTTGGTGAATCGACAAATGCATCAAGCCGGATTAAAAACCACCTTGCAAATCCTGAAAGACTTAAGTTAAACAAAATCTCCATTATAGGCTCTGATAAATTTAATAAGTCTGCAGCATTAGACATTGAATCAAATCTGATACAATACATCTCTGCCGAGGGAACATATGATTTACAAAACGGGAATTATGGTTTGGTGAATCACAATTACTATCAACAGGATTTATATAAAGATCTCTTTAGAGAGATTTGGACTAAACTTATTGAAAAGAAAATTGTTTCTAGGTCATTGAAAGATATTGAAAACACGGAAATATTTAAATACTCCCCTTATAAATCATTAAATGAAGATCAATATAATTCTGTACTTGAGATTCTTGATGGGTTAACGAAGAAAAAATCAAGCAGGATTTTTATTAAAGGAAGTGCAGGTACTGGGAAAACTATTTTAGCTACCTACTTAATAAAGCTTTTGAGTACTGCGATTGCGAACACAAGTTTCGAAGAATTCAATGATGATGAGCTGAAAGAAATAAATTACATCAAGGTATTTCAGGAAAAATACCCTAACGCAAAAATTGGTTTAGTAATCGCAATGACCTCCCTTAGAGAGTCACTTGAGAATGTTTTTAAAAAAATGCCAGGTTTAAAAGCGTCAATGATAATAAATCCATCAGATACTTTCAAACTTAAAGAAAAATATGATTTATTGATCGTTGATGAAGCTCATAGATTACGTCAATACAAGAATATCAGTTGGATGGGGGCATTTAAAAAAAATAATCAAAAATTAGGTTTAGATAATTCTGGAAATGAACTGGATTGGATTATTGCAAATAGTAAAAATCAAATATTTTTTTACGATTCTGCTCAATCTATTAAACCATCAGATATAGATGCTGAAAATTTTACTAAACTATTAGATGATAAAAACACATTAGAGCTTGAACTCAATTCTCAAATGAGGGTTCTTGGTGGCATTAACTACATAAGATTTGTTGATGATTTGCTTAATGTTAAACGAAATGATCGAAGATTCTTTTTCTCAAAAGATTATGAAATGCTAGTCTTTGATTCTTTAGTTGACCTTTATGATGAACTTGAAAAGAGAGAAAGGTTAAATGGGCTATGTAGGTTAATTGCCGGTTATTCTTGGCCTTGGCTATCTAAGGGAAACAAATCAGCAATAGATATAAAAATCGATGGCTTGGAATTTCAATGGAATCAGACAGATAAAGACTGGGTCAATTCGCCAACTGCATTCAAAGAAATTGGCTGTATTCATACAACTCAAGGGTACGACCTGAATTATGCTGGTGTTATTTTTGGGAAGGAAATTGATTACAATATAACAACTGAAAAAATAGAAGTTGATTCTAAATTATACTTCGACATTAATGGCAAGAAAGGAATATCGGATAAAGAAGATCTCAAATCGTATATAATAAATATTTATAAAACAATTCTTTATAGAGGCATTAAAGGAACATTTATATACGCATGCAACAAAAATCTTCGTGAATACCTGCAACAACATGTTTCAACATTTAAAAAAGAAATACCATTTAGAATACTAAGGTTTAATGAGGCAAAGCCGTATGTTAATTCAGTACCATTGGTTGATATCTCTGCTGCGGCTGGTAGTTTTAGTGATTTTCAAATACACTCAGACTTAGAATGGATTGAATTGCCATTTAATATAACAGCAAGAAAAGGCTATTTTGTCTGTAAGGTTATTGGAGAATCCATGAATAATAAAATTCCAAATGGTTCATATTGTTTATTCCGTCAGGATGAGGGAGGGAGCCGTAATGGGAAAATTGTTTTAGTCGAACTATGTGATAGACAAGATTTTGAAACTGGATCTCGGTATACAATAAAGGAATACAAAAGTTTTAAAAACATTAAGGAAGAAGAATGGCACCATGAATCCATTATATTAAAACCGTTGTCTGATGATGCCAAATATAAAGAGATTAGATTGTCTGAAGATGAAATTATTAATTTGAAAGTTGTTGGAATATTTGAACGGGTTTTATAATACTAAGTTAGTTTTTTAAATTTTTTCGCCGTTGTTGGTGTTCCTCCTCGGTTCACAGCGAACTAACCGACGTTTTCGCCCTTGTTGGTGTTCCACCGCCATTGTTGGTGTCCGCCTTGGTTCGTGTCTTCTCGAACCATTTTATTTATACCCATTCGGGTACGGTTATTGAGTTACCAGTTTGTACAATCAAAATACATTACAATGGATAATACAGAAAAGAAACACCTGATGGAAAAAATGATGCGGGAGCTGCAGGATATTGTAAACAGCCAGACCTCGCTGATGAAAAAAATTGCACAGCTTGAAGCGGAGAACATTAACCTGGGCAACAGCGTACTGGAGAAACGCCTCCCCGATATTCATGGAAAAGTGGATGAAGGCATCACCGAGATAACCCAGGTAATGGAAGAGTTTAGCGGGGCTACCGATAAATTTATAACAGATAATAAACTCGAAGAAGTACTGCCTGAACAGGGCACCTGATCTGTTTACTTTTTTTGCTCCGGCCCTATCAATTAACCAATTCCTCTACCGCTGCAAACAACTGCTCCTCACTAAACGGTTTGGCCAGGTAAGTATCGGCCCGTATTCGAGGGCTACATCTGCTGCCTCTTTTCGCCCTTGTTGGTGTTCCTCCTCGGTTCGCAGCCAACTAACGGCGAAAAGCAAACGGCATATATAGCAGTTTTTTCTTAATTTGCACCTGTACTTAAACTTTACAAGATGTACGCTGCTGTTTTACGTTCCCTGGCATTTGGCTGTTTATTCTCCGTTATTTTTTTTTCCTGTAAAAAAAGTAAAGTACAGCCTGCACCGGCACCTGTTCCAGTAAATTCAGGAGATGGGCTGGTAATTGTGCCCTGGGATCAAAGCAACCTCTATGCCTTTGATGCCGCTAATGGTAACGTAAAGTGGATATTCTCAGGAGCTCCCATATTTGGTACACCCATTATACAAGACAGCGTGGTATATGTTGGTAGCATGGATGGCCGGGTGTATGCTTTACATGTTAGTAACGGAACCCAGAAATGGAGATCGGCGGTAACATCTAACGGATCTATGTTTACGGCAAACCCCCTTATTAAAAATGGTGTAGTATATATTGGAGACTACGGCGGAAAGTGCCATGCGTACCGGGCAAGTGACGGTGCTGCTTTATGGACATTCGATGTACCAAGCCCTTACAGGAATATAAACACTACTCCCATTCTGAATGGTAACACTATTTATTTTGCAAGCTACGATGGTAAGATCTATGCATTGGATGCAGCCACGGGTGCATATAAATGGGCAACAGCTTCTACAGGAAACCCTATTACATCCGGCATGTCGCTGGTAAATGGCGTTATTTATGTTGGCGCCAGTCCAAAAGTGTATGCCTTTGATGCAACAAACGGTTCTACAAAATGGGTTACCCCTTTTCCTGTGTTTGTTACGTATGAATCCAGCCCCACAGTGGATAACAACACGGTTTACATTGGTGGTAGCGATGGGCTGATGTATGCATTTAATAGTGCTGATGGTTCTATTAAGTGGACAAAAACTGCAGGTCCCGGTATCATCATGTCATCGCCTGTGCTTAAAAATGGTATTATCTATACAGGTGCGGCCGATGGTAAGATATATGCATTTAAAAGTGCCACCGGCGACCAGGTTTGGGTGAACGGTGATGCAGGCAGCAATATGAATCTTTACAGCGGGCCGGTGGTTTCCGAAAAAGCTGTATATAGTGGTACCTTGGATGGTAAAATAATAGCAATGGATCCGCAAACAGGAGTTACCAAATGGATTGCCACAGTTGCAGGCGCAAGGTTTCAGGCCGCTCCCTGTGTTATTACGTATGCAGGCACTGTTTATTATCCCGGGCTTAGCGGTGATATACAATAATGTTTTATTAAGGCTTGTTTTCGCCAACTGGCTTAAGTATTTGGCGCAGGTATTCCCTCCGCAATGCTTACATGTAAAACGTGATCATGGTGCGATCACCTGTGTCTTTTCAGTTATACAGGTTTGCAACCGGATTTGAATAACCAGAGGGTTGCACAATCCAATCACTTAAAATTCCTCCCTCCCGGAAAAACCTTCTTCTGTGTATCTCCAACCGGTTTTGATCTTTTATCCAAACCAGCCGGCACCGATGTTTCATCGGCATAAGCCAGTGTTAACACCGGCAGATCTTCTTTATTGGAAGCGGTAAGTGTTTTTAACAGTGGGGAAAAATTATAACAACGTTGTACAATTACATGGATCACTTCTCCCTCTATTTGTAATTTACCTTCTGCCATGATCAGCTTTGATTGTATGATTTCCTTCCGGAACTTTTCAAAAAGACTTTCCCAAATAACCAGGTTGGCAACACCGGTCTCGTCTTCAATGGTCATAAAACAAATACCGGCTGCAGTGCCGGGCCGTTGCCTTACCAACACAAGGCCGGCAACTTTTACAAGATCTCCATTCTTCAATGTACCTAACCGACCCGTTGGAGTTATGTGTAACTGGTCAAGCTTTTCACGTACAAAACTTACGGGATGGCCTTTTAATGAAAGTGAGGTTGCTGCATAATCATGCACCACATGCTCGGATGTTTGCATAACCGGTAAGGAGATATTTTCTCCGGCTGCATCCGGTGAAGACTGGCCTGAAAAAATTGCAAGGGGACGATCTTTTGTTGATACTTCCCATAAGGCTTCACGCCTGTCGAGGCCGATTGACCTGAATGCATCAGCATCTGCTAATTTTTCCAGTGCAGCTTCAGGCACAGCAATATCACGAAGCTCATTAATGCTGCTGTACATTTTTTTTCTGCCTGCTATGAGCATATTGATATCATCCTGGCGCATGCCTTTTATTTGGCGGAAACCGAGGCGGAGTGCACCCCTGACCTCACCCCCCGAGCTTCGCTCCTTAGTTTCTCCCGCTAAGGCGGGATCACTAACCTCTCCAAAGGGAGAGGGGTGCGCTTCGATTTTATTATCCCAGTCAGAAAAGTTGATATCGACCGGATGAACTTTAACGCCATGGTTGATGGCACAACCAATAATTTGTGCAGGCTGGTAAAAGCCCATGGGCATACTGTTCAACAATGCACAGGCAAACACATCGGGGTAGTAACATTTTATCCAGGAGGAAACATACACCAGCAATGCAAAACTGGCCGCATGGCTTTCAGGAAAACCATAACTGCCAAAACCTTCCAGTTGCCTGAACACCCGTTTGGCGTACTCCAACGTGTAGCCGTTTTTCACCATACCGTTGGTGAGCTTCTTTTCGAGTTTGGTAACCATCCCGTTTGCTTTAAAGGTTGCCATGCTGCGACGAAGTTCATCCGCTTCTACCGGTGTAAAGCCTGCGGCTACAATAGCGATCTTCATGGCCTGCTCCTGGAACAAAGGCACACCCAGTGTGCGACTTAATATTTCTTCCAGTTCCTTTGATGGATATTCCACTTTTTCTTCTCCATTGCGGCGGCGTAAATAGGGGTGCACCATATCGCCCTGGATGGGTCCGGGCCGCACAATAGCCACTTCGATCACCAGGTCATAAAATGTTCTTGGCTTCAGCCTGGGTAACATGGATTGCTGTGCCCGGCTTTCAATTTGAAAAACACCAATGGTATCTGCATGGCAGATCATTTCATACACAACGGGATCATCCTGCGGAATATTGGCCAGCGTAAGATCAAGGCCATAATTTTCTTTTGCAAGATCAAAAGCTTTGCGGATACAGGTGAGCATGCCGAGTGCCAGCACATCAATTTTCATGAAGCCCAATGCATCAATATCATCTTTGTTCCATTCAATGCATGTGCGGCCTTCCATACGTGCATTCATAATGGGAACCAGGTCGGATAATTTACCACGGGTAATTACAAAGCCACCGGTGTGCTGTCCGAGTTGACGTGGAAAGCCCATAAATTCTTTGGTGAGCTGCAACACTTTTCGCAGGTGTTTATCATCGGGATTCATTCCCTGTTCAGTTAAGCGCCCACCTTCAAACCATTCATCTGTAAATTCCCAAATGGAAGCAGACAACCTGTTGATGGTATCAACCGATAATCCCATTGCTTTGCCAACATCCCTGATGGCGCCTTTTTGATGTTGTTGGGTAACGGTGGCCACAATGGCTGCCCTGTCGCGGCCATACTTTTGATAGATATATTGAATTACTTCCTCCCGGCGTTCATGTTCAAAATCCACATCAATATCAGGCGGTTCATTTCGTGCCGAAGAAATAAAGCGTTCAAATAGCAGGTCAAATTTTGTAGGGTCAACCGAAGTGATACCAAGACAATAACAAACGGTTGAATTGGCCGCAGAGCCACGGCCCTGGCAAAGGATCTTTTGTTGCCTTGCATAACGAACAATATCATGAACGGTAAGAAAGTAAGCAGCATAATTCATTTGGTTGATGAATTTCAGTTCATGCTTTATGGCATTGATCGTTTTTTTCGGCAGCTGATCACCATAACGCTCATGAGCGCCCTGCCACGCAAGAAAGGTCAGTTCTTCCTGTGGCGTACGGCCTTCAGTGGTGATCTCTTCAGGGTATTCATATTTTAATTCATCCAGGGAGAACTTACAGGCTTCGGCAATTTCCTGTGTTCGAATCATTGCATCGGGATATTGCCTGAAGAGCCTGAGCATTTCTTCGGGCGGCTTTAAAAATCTTTCGGCATTGGGATGCAACAGATAACCTGCAGTATAGATGGTAGTTTTTTCACGAATGCAGGTTACGATATCCTGCAATTGGCGGCGGGCAGGTTCGTGGTAATGCACATCGTTTGTTGCAACCAATGGAATATTTAATTGCGCAGACAATTGCGCAAGCCTGTATAAATATTTACTATCGTTGCCCTGGTACCGGCGGGAAACCGCGATATACAGGTCTGTTCCTAAAGCTTCCTGATATTCTTTTAAGGAAATTGTAAAGGAAGGATCAAATTCGAATAATTCGTTTAATTCAGTTGGAGGCAGCACAATAAATTTCATGCCTGCAGCATACTGATAAACATCTGCTTTGTATAAATGACATGCACCTTTTTCAGCACGGCGATTTCCTGTGGTCAATAAATTGCAAAGTTGTGAATAAGCGTTGATGTTGGTTGGATAGGTGAGCATGCTCAGACCGTCCAGCAGATCAAGCCGGCAACCAACAATGATACGGATGCCGGCTTTTTTGGCGGCAGTATGGGCACGTACAATGCCGGCAAGACTGTTACGATCGGTGACGGCTATTGCTGTGTAACCAAGCAGGACTGCCTGTTGTACGAGTTCTTCGGGATGAGAGGCACCCCTTAGAAAACTAAAATTAGATGTTACCTGTAACTCTATATAATGCAAATCTTTTAAGTTGTTAGTGTATGACATTTATATTTTTTTAAGCTCTTTACAAATGACAATAAGAAATTTTTTCTCAGCTTCGCCGAGAATTGTTTTGCCACGAAGGCACTAAGACACGAAGTAGAAAATGCGTAGCATTTTCGTGGGCCCGGCTGATGCTTCAACGCTGCTCAGCAGGCAGGTACTGCAAATCTTTTTTATCTTTTTAACTTACTAATGAGGTTGTCAAATCTGGATTATTATAACCCGCCTTTGACAAGCTACTGATGACAGGTATTTAAAGATTTTAGCCACAAAGGAAATGCGTAGCATTTTTTTACCCTGCCGGCAGGCAGGGAACTTGGTGCCTTGGTGCCTTTGTGGCAAACCTCTTTTCGCAGCGAAGCTGAGAAAAAGCCACTTGTTGTCATTAATAAGAGCTTAGTTTATTTAAAAGGGCCTCCGAAAACAACATTCAGTTTCAGGATCTTTATGATACTAATCTTTACGAAAAAAATCCGTGAATAAACCATTGACCTCACCCCCTTCCCCTCTCCGGAAGGAGAGGGGCGGTACTTCAGATCTTTGTTTATCATTTGTTCTTCCACTTTTTCATTTGTTCTTTATTGAGCTTAAGCAAAAAATCCGTGAATAAACCACTGATAAGATTTAGGGGTATCATAATGCCCCGAGCGAAAGAGCCAATACCGGCGGCCTTCCTCGTCTTCCACATGGTAATAATCACGATGTTGCCCTTGTTGCAACCACCATTCCTGTTCTATCCTTTCCGGTCCATCGGCCTTTATTATTTTATGAAGTTTTCCTTTGTATCTAAATAACATCGGTGGATAATCAGGAATGGGTGCTGTTACTTCAATCAGTTCGGGTTTGAATAATATTTGCAAAGGCCTTGGCATATCCAGCTTCCAGCTTGTTTGTAATTTTTCATTTATAGATGAAGCCATTTTAAATGAACGCTCGGGCCAATAGTGTTCATCAGGAACATAACGGTGAATATTATTTGCACCGATCTTTCCTGCAATTCTATCCAGTAGTTCAGACAGATCAATATTATCCAAACCGGTATTGTGCTGCCATAATTTTTCCTGCGCCGCTGAAAGGTTTTCTACTTTTGAAGCATCCAGTGTAAATAATTCTATTCCCAGTGCTGGTTCAATGGTATCTATTTTTATTTGGAATAATTTAAAAAGGTGTTTGATATTGCATGAGGGACGATTGGTGCCAATCTCCATTTTCTCCATTTTCCCATCTATGCGATAGCACTTAAAGCATGCCACACGAAGGCCTTTTTGTTCCTGCTGAAGCCGGTGGCATAAAGTATCCAATAACCTTTGCAATGCAATCTCAATTCCTGTTGCAGTTACGATCGGTTCTAAGCAAGGCAACCGTTCCTGGTAAGGTTCAATGGGCAGTACCGGGTCTATCCATTCTTCCCCGTGACCGAGCGCCTGGTCCAACCGCAGTAAAATTTGCGGACCAAATCTTCTGCGTAAAGAAGAACGGGGAATGCTGATAAAATTTTTAACCTGGCGAAGTCCTAACTTTTCTAATCGTTCTACTGTTTCGGCTTCAAGCCGAAGCGCTGCCGGTGGTAAAGGAAGTAAAGCTGTTGTCTGATCACTGCTTTCAATGATTGAAACTTCCTTTCCAAACCTTGCAATGGCCCAGGCACAGCCAATGGTATCGGCAATTGCAATCCGGATATCGTAGCCGAAATCTTTTAATCGTTTTTGAATGTCGGCCAGGTATTGTTTTTCACCTCCCCAAAGATGTGCACAGCCGGTAATATCAAGGATCAATCCTGACGGGAGGTCAATGGAAACAGCAGGTGTGTAACGAATAAGCCATGCTGCAAGGCCTTTAAGCGCTTTACCAGCAAGTTCGGCATCATCATTCAACACCTGCAATGATGGAATGATCGCCCTTGCATCTGCTACAGCCATGCCCATCTCTACACCCTGCTTTTGTGCCACATAGTTGGCTGCTGTTATGATCATCCGGCCATGATCGGGAGCAGCTAAGATAAAAGCGGTATTGGCTAAATCCGGCTGGCGACGGGTGAACCAATCCGTTCTGAGATGACGGAACCATATTGATAGAAAACGCTTTTGCATATTATCCCGTTTTCTTTTTTTGTTCCAACGGAATTGCAGCGATCTTCGAAACATGCCTGAACCTGCCCGCAGCAAATTCTAGTTGCCATGAACCTGGTTTGCCATTTCTTACTTTTAATAATGCTACATTCCAACGGGGAAAACCCACACCGGGCATATCATCAGCCAACTCACTGGATAGGGGAGTGATCTTCCAACGGGTGATACAGGCTGTTGTGTTTAAACTGCAGGGATTGCGGCGCAGAATAAAACCTGTAACCTGGCTTTGTTCCACCGCCAACTGTAAACGCCTTGATGTAGTAAAACTTAATTCCTGCACCTCTCCAATAACTGCTGACAGGCCTTTGCATTTTAAGGCTTCCTCCATTGCCCATAATATTTCCTTTTCTTTTTTCAGATCGATAAAAATAATTTTATCAGGTGCAATGCCAAAGGATTTGAGCGCCGGCGGAAAAACCGTTCTGGAAGCACTGATCCAGATGGTTGCACCGGCAGGTTTCATAATGGAGGAAATGATGCCCGCAACAAAACCGCCTGTTGCTGCAGTATCTTCTACACCGGCGGCAATAAATTCATGTATTGCACCTATAGGGAATGTTGAATTTGGGAAAGCATTTTTTATTGGGCCGAGCCCGGCATCCACAACAGTACTATTCAAAGTTGTTTTAAAACCTTGTAAGGGAAGAATATCCCTTTTCAGTTGGGCAATAATATCTGCTTTTGTGGCCGTCATTATAAAAGTCTACTCCAATAATGCAGCCAAATTACTAAATAATTTAGTAAATAATGCATTAAATAATAGCATAAGTATAATCGTATATTAATCAATGAACCGGCATCCGATATCGGTGTCCTGTTACCGAAGGTTTAATTTATTAGCTGATTACTTTCCCACAAGAAGTGGTGACCCCAAGCGCCTGCCTTACTAAAAGACAATCTTTTACAGATTGTCTTTTTTCTATAAAATCTCAATAGGATTTCATCAGCCCTTCCTCAATCGCAACACTATTTTATTGATAAGGTAAACTGAACAAAACTGTGAATTATCAAACTTTCTAATAAGAATGTGTAACAATTTCCCCATTTATGGAACCAATTTTGCAACCGAATTAAATAGATTGATTTTTTACAATCCATTAACCCTTAGTGTGACTGAGGGAAGGCGAAGCTATGCTTTCGCTGTTTTTTGATTTACTAAAATTTTTTTATGCGCAACATGTTTTACCATTATTTATTATTGGGTTTGTTATGTTTATTTATAAGCAATACATCAAATTCCCAACAGATATTTAATGCTTCTGATCTCAGCCAGTTCAAGGCTTCAAGCCTTACCGACGAAGACATCATAAAATACCTTGCAGAAGTAAAAAACAGTGGAATGTCCATTGAGCAGGTAGAAAAAATAGCGCTCATAAAGGGAATGAATCCGGCAGAACTGGATAAACTGCGCCAACGCGTATTGGGATTGAATCAAACAGCAGCACCCGCTGATAACCCAACCCAAGGCAGGAAGGTTGCACCCATCAACCGTCAAACAGAAGACATTCCTGTAAGCAGTAAAATTTTTGGAGCCGATCTTTTTTCCTCGACATCTCTTACATTTCAGCCCGATCTTAAAATTGCCACACCCGTTAATTATATATTGGGGCCCGATGACCAGCTTCAGATATCTGTTTTTGGTTTGCAGGAAGCATCATTTAACGTATCTGTATCACCCGAAGGCGTTATTAAAATACCCAATGTGGGTGAAGTGCTGGTGTCTGGTTACACTGTTGAGCAGGCAAGGGAAATTATAAGGGGGAAGATGGCCCGTATTTACACCAGCCTGCG
>JANOUJ010000070.1:0-2457 GCA_031416815.1 Chitinophagaceae bacterium | reverse complement strand
GTAAGAGTTTGCCGCGGTTACAAACCGCTAAGATTATACGGCACAAGTGACCCGCTAAAGCGGAACACTTGCGCCAGAGAAGGTCTCGACGTTAATAATTTAGCTTTAGTTTGTAACTTCAATTTTTAAAAAAATAATAGGCTTCAGTTCTAGACTTACATTTTCAAATATCCCAACAACGTTCATGTTCGTAAGCAGTGACGCAATTGGACATATACACCAAAATGAAATAACATCTGTGTTTAACAGAACGCTTATGAATAAAATAGCCCTTTTCATTTTACTCTTCAATAGCCAAAGCCCAAATCTTACTGCACAGCAAACTAATGGACAAATGTTTTTAACCTCTTTGTCATCAGCAAAAACCGATGATAAACGCCAGGATATTTTAATGGAGCTGTTCGACCTGTACGAAAACTTTTCAGTTGACTCTAATATGTATTATGCTAATAAAGTTTTGGAATTCGGAAAGCGAACGGGTAATCTATTGATTGAAGCCAGGGCCCTTGATGAAATTGGCTATGTTTATTGGAGAATGGATAATCGTCAGAAATGTCTTGAAGTTACCTTACAGTCACTTAAGATGGCAGAGAAGACAGGTAATCAAAGGCTCATTGGCATCATATATATCGGACTAGCCAGTGTGCAGGAAGAAGAAAAAGCTATTACCCACCTTAAAACAGCTATCCGTTACCTGGAGAATACAAATGGGTATAAAGAGCTTAGTATTGCTTTAAACGATATAACAACTAACTATTTACGTTTTAATATGCCTGATTCGGCTTTGATTTATGCCCAGAAGGCTTATGAATTTGGTCAAAAACATAATTATAAAACTTATTTAGGTTATACTTTATGCTCTTTAGGAACTATACAACAGGAACTTGGAAATAAAGGACTGTCATTGGAATATTACAAATTAGCTGTCAAGGATGCCATAGAGCAGAATTCTGAACCTTTACTTTATAATGCTTACAAGCATTTAGTGCAGTTTTATCAGGCAAATGGTAATAACGATTCAGTTTTTAAATATTCTCAAAAAATTTATACCCTTGCGCAAACGGGACCTGTCAGATGGATGATTACACCATCCAGGGTATTTTATGAATTATATAAAAAGCATGGTAGAAGTGATAGTGCATTGAAGTATCATGAAATTTATAAAGGTGCACAGGATAGCTTGTATAGTATTCAAAAAATCCAAGGTGTGCAGGCCATGAGTATACAGGAAGATTTAAGACAGAAAGATATTATGGTGGAAAAAGAAAAAATAAATAAAGAAAGAAAGCACAATATACAATACGTTGCCATTGCAATCGGGATAATTACATTTCTTATTTTCTTCCTCCTGCTAAGCAGGAGCATTATTGTGAATGAACGCCTGATAAAATACTTTAGCATTATTGGTTTATTAATAGTTTTTGAATTTATAAATCTTGTATTACATCCATACCTGGGTAATCTTACAAATCATTCACCTGTTGTAATGTTATTGATTATGGTTTGTATTGCTGCGATTTTAGTTCCTGCACATCATCGTTTGGAAAAATGGCTCACTGTCCGCCTGATCGATAAAAATAAAAGAATCCGCTTAGCTGCAGCAAAGAAAACAATTGAAACTTTGGAAGGCAATTCTACAATTCTAACATAATTCTTAATCCAGAAATAGAAGGAGTTTAGCACTTTACCCCCTTTCAGCGCAAGTGTGCCGCAAGGATCACTGGATGCCTGGTAAATCTGCGGGACTGTGTCGGGAATTAAGGTCGTGTTACTGTTACCCGTAAAAAAGTTGCAGGAATTGAAATGCTTTCACTGCCGGTACTTTTATTCTGGCTATTAAACAGATCTTCCAGCTCACGTTGCAGTTCTTCTGCCTTCCCATTTTTTTCCGCAGCTTCAAAGGCATTCATTGTGGGGCCATAAAAGTTTTTAAACCGGTTCACAAATTCTGCTGTAGTAATGGGAGCAATGAATGTAAAAGTATCCTGTAAAAAAGAAATATTTTCTGCCGGCACCCCTGCACTGGTAAACCGTTCGGTAACATTAGCTTCTACACCCCACAACATCGGGCTGATAAAACCTTCGGGAGGGGGCGGTGTATATGCCGAAACAATCTTTAATATCTGTGCCACCAATGTTGGGTCGCCAGGTATCCAGTTACCCATAATGATCCTGCCACCCGGTTTTGTTACCCGAACCATTTCTTTAGCAACCTCCATGGGCCTTGGTGCAAACATGGCACCAAAGATGCTTACCACCACATCAAATGAACCATCTTTTAACGCATTCAGATCGGTTGCGTCACCTTCCTGGAAATTACAATTTTGTAGTCCTTCAGCCTGCGCACGTTTGTTACCGGCTTCAACCAGGTTCGCCGCAATATCCACCCCGGTAACAGTGGCGCCCAGCTTTGCCTCCGGGATGGCTGTTGTACCATCACCACAGCCCAGGTCCAGC
>JANOUJ010000069.1:0-4173 GCA_031416815.1 Chitinophagaceae bacterium | reverse complement strand
CTTTAGTTTTATGGCGAAAAAAAATAATAGTACCTGTAACCCTTGACCAGCTATGAGAATAATTGCCTTTGTGATCCTTTTGCTAGCGCTATCCATCCCAATTTTTGCGCAAATTGAAGCCAAGGCAATTGACTTTAATAACAAGCTGGAAATAAATCTGGAAAAAGAGTTTTTTGTACAATCGTTCGGCAATAAGATTCATTCAGTTAATGTAATTGATGTTCGGGATGATACCATGGCGGTTGGTTATCATTATCTGAAAGCGGGAGATGCACAGCGGTATCTTGTACAACCCGGCACTTTACCAAAGAATAAGGATAATGATAAATGGTCAAAAGTATATCATTGCCCGCCAACTTTAAGTATAGGATTCAGCGATTGGATCAATGAGTATCTGCAATGCCGTAAAAACGCATCTGTCAAAAATAAACTGCTGATTGTTGTAAAGAAATTCTGGCTTTCGCCTGAGGCTGATGAGATTCGTGATGAGAATGATAAGGTTGGGCAGGCAATAAATGGATGGGATGCAGGCGTGCTATGCAAACTTGAATTTTACCTGGAAAATGACAGCATTTTTTTTCCTTTATACAGAATTGATTCAGTATTTACTTTTAAGGAAAGGCTAAATGATTACCGGGGAACCAGGTTTGTTGATAATGCAGGTTTTTTTGTTACATCAGTTTTAAAAACTTCATTAGCAAAATTAGCAGATATTAATCAGGATGAGGTTATTGCAAAAAGAAGAAAATTATCGCTTGGCGATATAAGGCGGGATTTTTCAAAAAAGATGAACGTTCCTGTCTTGCAGTTTATTGATCTGAAAAAAGGGGCCTATAAAAATTTTGAAGAGTTTAAATCCAACGCACCTTCAATAGCATGGTATGAATTCAGGAAGGGGCCCGGAGGCGATATTTTATATATAAAAGAAGGCGATGCTGAATATCCTACCCGTGATATCTGGGGATTTTGTGATGGGAAAGATATTTTTATTAATTCCGGCGACAAATATTCAAAACTTGTAAGGAGAGAGAATACATTTTATTTCTTTGGGGTTAAGGGGATGACTCAAAAGACTAAAAATGATTTTTGGACGTCATCTTCCTTGAATTACTTTTCAGGTAACGGACCCAAAAAAACAGTGTACAAACTGGATCTTAAATATTACCAGGTTGATATGGATACAGGCGAAGTGTACTAACCCTTCACAATTTTATTATAACTCGTAGCAATTCCTTTTATCAGCGATGAGCTGAATCCCCGATGTTCCATTTCATTTAACCCCGCAATGGTACAGCCTTTAGGCGTAGTTACCTTGTCAATTTCCTGCTCGGGATGAGTGCCTTTTTGTAACAACAGATCAGCTGCGCCTTTTACAGTTTGTGCTGCAATTAAATTGGCTGTCACCGCATCAAAACCAATTTCAATTCCGCCCTGTATGTTGGCACGAATATAACGCATGGCGTAAGCGGTGCCGCAGGCGCCAAGTACGGTGGCAGCATCCATCAAATTTTCATTAATGACAGCCACTTTACCCAGCACCGCAAACAATTCTGTTACGTAAGCAGTTTGTTTTTCTGTTGCATTGGTAACACTGATGCAGGTCATACTTTCCTGTATTGCAATGGCAGTATTGGGCATGGCACGAAAGACCGGTAATTTCTTTTTAATGATGGCTTCAATATCTTTTATCAGCACGCCGGTAACAACCGAAACTAAAATATGATTGGAGGTCAGTTCTTTTTTAAAACTATTCAACACTTCTGAAACCTGGTAAGGTTTTACAGCAAGAATTATCAGTTGAGATCCTTTAGCTGCGGTTGCATTATCAGAGCCCACATTAATTCCTTTAGCTTCCAGGTTTTTTAACGTAGATGTGTTTCTTTTCGTGATATGAATATCTGCTGCATTGCAGAACTTACTTTTTATCAAACCTTCCGCAATGGCAGAACCTAAATTCCCGCCGCCAATGATGGCAATTTTGTTTTTCATAAAAATTATAATGAAGGGATAAAATGGAAAAATTGTAACTCTTTTACTTTAGCAAACACTTTATCAGCAGAAACTAAAATTAAGTCATATTCAAGGGCTGTTGCAGCTATAAAAGCATCGGCAAGTTTGAGATTGTACTTTTGCCGCAAAGTAATCGCAAGTGTTTTAATATTTGTGTTGTAATCAAAAAAATAAGTAGCCTCCAGGAATGCATTAATCAGTTTAATGTCTTTGGCAGTTATAGAAGACCAGCCCAGCAGTTCAACTTCAATAATAAAATTTGATGCTAATTTGTTGCCATCGGTAAGTTTCGCCAGTTCGGGTTGGCCCTTTAAAAGATACAGTACACAATTGGTATCCAATAAATAAAAATTTATTTTACTCATTGCGCCATTCCTGTTGTAAAGTTAACGGATCACCTTTCCATTCTAATTTGCCCGAAAATCTTTTGGCATTAAAAAGTTTTTGCTTTTTAGCAGCATTTTTAAAAAGTTTTTCTTTTTCTTTTTTGGATGTTTTTTTATTTATTTCAACTGTCATAAAAAATGCATTTATGTAAATTTAATACATTTTGTTTTTATTCAGATAATTCCGCACATAATCATCAACACCTTTTTCCAGGGAATAAAAATCTTTTGTGTAACCAGCGGCTTTTAATTTGTCCATATTGGCTTCGGTAAAGTATTGGTATTTATCACGGATGTCTTCGGGCATATCAATGTATTCAATATGCTCCTGCAGATCCAACCCATTGAAAGTAGCTCTTACCAACTTATTAAATGACCTGGCAACACCGGTACCCAAATTGTAAATGGCAGAACCGGGTTGATTCTCCATCAACCAATGACAAACTTCAATCACATCTTTTACATAAATAAAGTCACGTAATTGTTCACCATCCTCATATCCTGCTTTGTGCGATCTGAACAATTTTACTTTTCCATTTTCTTTTATCTGGTTAAAGGAGTGGAATATAACACTGGCCATTCTTGCTTTATGGTATTCATTAGGGCCGTAAACATTAAAAAACTTTAAACCCGCCCAAAAAGGAGGATGATCTTCCTGGTGTAGCATCCATTTATCAAATTCATTTTTTGAAATCCCATAAGGGTTAAGCGGATTCAGTTGTTCAATAATTTCATGATCATCATCATACCCCAATTCACCTTCGCCATAAGTTGCAGCCGATGATGCATATACCAATGGTATATTATTGATCGTGCAATAATTCCATATTTTTTGTGAGTACTCAACATTTAAATGTTGATGGATGGCGTAGTCAAATTCAGTGGTATCTGTTCTGGCACCCAGGTGAAAAACAAACCTGACAACTGGTTTTACTCTTTGTGCCCAGTTAAAAAAATCTTCCCGTTCAACCCTTACCAAATATTTTTTGTGCAATAGGTTTAATTCTTTCTCTTCATCATTAAACTCATCAACTAAAATTAGATTTTCAAATCCTTGTTGGTTTAAATAACTCACCATGCAGCTTCCGATGAAACCTGCTGCGCCTGTAACTACTATGGCCTCCCCAAACCCCTCCCGGAGAGGGGCTTTTAAAGACTCTGATTCTCTATAGTTTTTGTCGGTATTCATCAATCTCAAATTTTTTTAAATAGCTGAAAGAGCATGTTCACTTTCATGTCCGGCCAATAAATTTGCAATGGCATTTTCATATTTCTCCTTCCACTCAGTCACAGTTCCCCAATCTTCTTCGTTAACTTTTATGTTGCCTGAAGTAACTTTTCCAAGGTAAGTAACTGTCATTTCCATTTTCTCCAGCAGCATATTAAAATCATTGCGGTTTTCTTTTGAAACTGTTACTACAATTCTACTCTGACTCTCTCCGAACCAATATGCATCTGGCCTCACCCCCGATGGGCTGCGCCCGTTCTCTTCGCTTTGCTCAAGAACTCCAATGGAGAGGGGGGAAGAAACCGCCTCAAATCCAAGATTGCGGTTAAAACAACTTTCAATCAACGTAATAAACAAGCCGCCTTCACTAACATCATGTGCCGAGTTCACCAGTTTTTTATGTATCATTTTATTATCTTCATACTGCACTTCAAATTCTTCGTTCAAATCAAAATACGGACAGGGCGAAAATTCAACGCCATGAATTTTATGTAAATATTCCGATGAGTTGATATCATTACGTTGAGTACCTACCAAATAAATTTCATC
>JANOUJ010000068.1:0-3170 GCA_031416815.1 Chitinophagaceae bacterium | reverse complement strand
ACATGCCAGGCTTTAAAATTCCTGGGATCCCCTGCAATGGCCGCATCCACATATTTTTTTACCTCTTTTGCGTTCTCAATTTTCTCTTTGCCACTTTTGCTCATTGATGAGCGGCCCAGAGCAATGGCCATTACACAATTGGCTTCGGAGTTTTTTGGATCGATCTTCAACGCAGATCCTGCATAGATAACCGCAGCTTTGTAGTAGTCGCTTCTTAATTTTGTATTTACCGTTTCACGTTGGCCTATACGGCTGCACAATTCGCTGCACTTATTCAAAGCATAAATGTTGGTGGCATTTAGTTTTAAAACCTCTTTAAATTTCCTGAACGCTGCTTTTTCATCCGGTACAGATTCAAGCCGGTTGCCTTCAGCAATGAGTGCACTGATGTCCTGGGCGTAACCCGGGATACCTGAAAAAAAATAAATGAGTACGGTGAATATGAATTTCAATCTAAAAATCTTTTTTATAGTGAACGCTCACAGATCCTTCCATATTTGCGATGGGTGGATTTTTTTTCTCAACAGAAACCGAAATTGATTTTATCCGCTTATCAAATGCCCTTATTTCCTCCACCAGATCTTCTGTCAACGTTTCCAATAATGGGGTGGCTGTTTGCATCCGGTGTTTTATAATTTCATACACAGTTGCGTAATTGATGGTTTGTTCCAGGTTTTTTATTTGTTGATCAGGAATAAAAGACAGTGCCACATTTACTTCAAACGTATTTCCCAGTATCTTTTCTTCTTCATGTACACCATGGAAGGAATGAAAGATTAAGTTATGTAGGGTGATAGTGAACATATGGATAAGTAAAAAAGTCAAAATTCAAAAGTAAAAAGTAAAAAAAACTTCAATTTAAATGGTGTTTAATGATTTGTTAACTGTAAGTCTGAAAAATTTTAATTTTGATTTTTTACTTTTGACTTAATGCAGGCCTTTTTCACTTAAATACCTTTCAGCATCCAACGCTGCCATACAGCCACTGCCCGCCGCTGTTACCGCCTGCCTGTAAATCTTATCCTGCACATCTCCCGAAGCAAACACTCCTTCCACATTGGTTTTAGATGTACCGGGTATGGTTTTTACGTAACCAGCCTCATCCATATCTATCAAACCTTTAAAAATATCTGAGTTGGGTTGATGGCCAATGGCTACAAAAAAAGCACTCACGGGAATTTCCTGCTTCTCCCCTGTCTGGTTATTCTTGATACGTACGGCTTCTACTTTTTTATCACCGATCACTTCATCGGTTTCGCTGTTCCAGTAAATGGTAATGTTTGGCGTGTTGATCACTCTATCCTGCATCACTTTGCTGGCACGCATTTCGTGCCGGCGAACGATCATGTGCACCTTCGAACATATTTTAGACAAATAAAGCGCTTCTTCCGCTGCAGTATCACCAGCGCCAACTATGGCTACTTCTTTTCCTTTAAAGAAGAAACCATCGCACACAGCGCAAGCGCTAACGCCATAGCCATTCAGCCGTTGCTCGCTTTCAATACCCAACCATTTGGCCGATGCACCGGTTGAGATGATCAAAGCATCTGTCTCGATCCATTTTTCTTCATCAATTTCTACTTTTAATGGTCGGCTCGTAAAGTCAACTTTGGTTGCCAATCCGTAACGGATATCTGCGCCCATGCGCTTAGCCTGGTTCTCAAAATGTATCATCATTTCCGGCCCCTGTATACCATCGGGGTATCCTGGATAATTTTCTACTTCGGTGGTAATGGTTAGTTGTCCGCCGGGCTGGATGCCCTGGTATAAAACGGGGTTTAATCCTGCCCTGGAAGCATAAATAGCGGCCGTATAACCTGCCGGGCCTGATCCAACTATTAAACAATGTACTTTTTCTGTTGACATGATTCTTTCGCTGTATTATTTCTTACGAATGTAAAGGAATATTTTTTGTAAAATTCACTAGCGTGCTATGACAGTTGCTACCAAAGAGGCATAGCCACAAAATGAGCCCAATGCCCCGTTGCTTATATTGCCAATAACTTTGCCCGGTTGCGAAAATGGATTGCCAATACTTTGCTGGTTAAATTCCCAGGTGTTCCAAAAGTTAAAACTGGCTTTATCAATATTGGATAGTTTAAAAGAGATGGTATCTCCCCTTGCAAAGAACTTGTCATCGCCCGTGGGCAATGGGTTATTCCTGTCCACTCCCGGATCAACCTGGCCCTGGTAGGTTGTCCCATCCACCACTTCGTCATTAAAAACAGAATTAAAGGCCGGCAAAAAGCGCTCGCTGTTTTTCCTGGTAAAATACCTGATGTAATTACCCAATCCCGGCGGATCAGTGACCCTCACCATTAATAACCTTTTGGAAGTATCTACATTCAGTGGAGGTGCTTTTGTCCAAAGGCTGTCGAAAACCTTTGTAAGTGCTGGAATGGTTGTTTTGGCAGTATAAACCTGCCCGTCCACTTTAACGGTAAGGTTGTATTGTTTGCTG
This sequence comes from Chitinophagaceae bacterium, assembly GCA_031416815.1. GTDB lineage: Bacteria > Bacteroidota > Bacteroidia > Chitinophagales > Chitinophagaceae > Ferruginibacter. Next base: position 709 of record JANOUJ010000068.1, on the reverse strand, counting down.
AACTCGCCAACAAAAGCGGTAGCCAGATTTGACGAATCGATACCGTAATAATAGATGGAGTAACCATTGCCCAGCGGAACATTATATTCTTTAAACTTATGAGTGACTGTGCCGTTACTCATGGTGACCTCGGCATTGTGAATAAATGAATTGGCGAGTATATCTATACTGATCTGGCTAAAAAAACTAAGGCTACGGCTGAGTGCAACGGTAGGTACATCGCCATTCTCGATTTGGGCATCAACTACCAAAACAGGTGCTGCATATTTCAAATTGAAATCAATATTTTTTTCGCAGGAGGAAAATAAGATGCTTACACTAAAAAGGAAAACCAATTGCTTCATGGGATCACAAAAATAAATGATGATTGCCTTACTTCAATCACCGGGCTGTTAATATTAAATAAACATTTAAGGGCGCTTAAAGTTCATAAAAAAAATCCTCCTGCTATTGGCAGAAGGATTCCTTATGTGTTTATAGATTCGATTAACCTAAATAAGCTTTTAAAGCGCCACTGTAACGGGCTTTCTGCAGGCGTTTGATCGCTCTTTCTTTTATCTGGCGGATGCGTTCTTTGGTGAGATCATATTTTTGGCCAATTTGCTCAATGGTAACACCGTTTTCGCCATCCAGTCCAAAATAAGCATTCACGATCTCTGCTTCACGTGGACTTAATGATTTTAAAACTCTGCGGATCTCATTTTTCAAT
>JANOUJ010000067.1:0-9856 GCA_031416815.1 Chitinophagaceae bacterium | reverse complement strand
GAAGAATGTAAAATTGATTCCATTGCACAAAGCTGGTCGGTATTATCAAAAGCCGGCGAAAAGGATAGAATTAGTACAGCAATGCAGTCTGCAGATAAACACCTTGTTCGTAAAGAAGACGGACTTATCCAACTGTTTAATCCGCCTTTCGATAAATCTGATCTTAACCCCGGCTATATAAAAGGGTATGTGCGGGGTGTACGGGAAAATGGGGGTCAATATACACATGCTGCAATTTGGTTAGTGATGGCATTTGCTGCAACTGGCAACAAGAAACGAACCTGGGAATTATTACAAATGATTAACCCTATAAACAGAACCAGCAGGGAGGATAAAATTGCCAGATACAAAACCGAGCCATACGTAATAGCGGCCGATGTTTACGCCGAGCCCAAACACAAAGGTCAGGGTGGTTGGACCTGGTACACAGGTTCGGCAGGCTGGATGTACCAATTAATCATCCATTCTTTTATTGGTTTAAATAGAGAAGGCAATACTATGAGCTTCACGCCCTGTCTTCCTGAAGAATGGAAAACATTTAAAGTTCACTACAGATACATGAATACCATGTACCATATTGTCGTTACACAAAACGATGGTACAGGTTTAATGATGATTATAGAAGATGGGGTGAAGCAGGAAGATAATATGATTACACTTACAGATGATGGGGCTGAACATAATATTCAAATCATTTTATGTACTGATAATATAATGTGAATATTCTATTTTATCCGATGGTTGTTCAAAACTATAATTTTATTATCTAACAACTTTGTGTTCGAATGTAAATTCAAGAATGCTGAAAGTAAAAAAATAAAAGTTCGGGCCAGTCATTTATTTCCGGAGTTAGCACGCTTATTGTATAAATTAATGCAGGCTTATCAAAGGAATTGTAAAAATTACGGCGAGCAACTTTTCTCAACATAAAAAGTATATCATGAGTCACGAAAAAAATCAAAGCGTAATAGATGCCTTAAATGCATGCATCACAGCCTGTAACCATTGTATTTCAGGATGCCTGGAAGAAGAGAATGTTCAAATACTCACTGGCTGTATAAAATCAGATATAGACTGTGCCGCCATTTGTACATTAACAGCTTCCTTGCTGGCAAGGGGATCTGAACATGGGAAACACATGCTTAAAGAATGTGCGGAAGCATGTGAAAAATGTGCAGCAGTATGCGAAGAGCACGCTCATCACCACGAGCATTGTAAACAGTGCGCCCAAGCCTGCCGGGCCTGTGCAGAGGCCTGTAAAGCGGCTTGATTTTTATTAGTTATTCAATCAATTAAAAAATAAATTATGAAAGCAAAATTTTTATTAATGAGCGCATTAACAGCAACCCTGTTTTTGTCTGCCTGTAACGAAGCATCTAAAACTTCTACAGAAACTTCTGCCATGGATTCATCAAAAATGGATGATCATAATATGGATGAAATGAAAGATCATGGTGGTGATATGATGGCACCCATGACCAGCATGATGGCAAAAATGAAAGCCATGAAAATGACAGGTGATTTTGATTATGATTTTGCCAATATGATGATTTCGCATCACCAGGCTGCTATTGACATGGCACAGGTAGAAGTCCAAAAAGGAACTGATGCGGCTTTAAAAACAATGGCCCAGAGTATGATTGCTGCACAGGAATCTGAAATAACAGCTTTTCGTGCTGTTTTAAAAGATTATAAAGTTCCCAAAACCAATCCCACGGAAGGGGATGCACATGGGGAAATGACTCAAAATATGGATATGATGATGAAACACATGGGTGAAATGAAGATGACGGGGTTTGTGGATAAGGATTTTGCCATGATGATGATCCACCACCATGAAGCTGCTGTAAAAATGGCCAAAGATGAATTAGCTCATGGAAAAAACGCAGCCCTTAAAAAAATGGCTCAAAAGATAGAGCAAGATCAAACCAATGAAATTGCTGGATTAAAAACCTGGCTGGCAGGTAAATGATGATTTTCGTGGTTATTTGTCTTTTTAAGCGATGAATTTATGTAAAGAATGCTTTGGCTCAATAATCTAATGTCACAGGCTGCATTTACTTAATTAGATGTATCCTTAAAGTTCAAGCCAGGTAAAACGTAAGTAATAGTAATAATAGGATAACTTCATGTCTTGAAATTATCCGGATCGGGGTAAACAGGAAGATTAAATTCGATAAAAACTGTATTATGAAATCATTCTTTTTTTTATGTATTGCAACCATGTTTTTAATAAGTTGCCAAAAGAGATCTCAATCGAACGAAACTATACAACAGGCTGATCTTGTAGCTGCTTCCGCAATGACAAGTGAGCTATCTGTTATGCAACAATCTTTAAACAACCTGATTACAGCACCCAACCAGGCGCAACGGCGTTATTGGGATAGTGCATACCACCGTCATGATTCTCTATTCTGGCATCACCATAATGTATACCACCATGGTACATACACACACGATGACCATAGCCACCAATGGGTGCCTTACAACCCAGCCATTAATCATCATGGTCATCATCACCCTCATTACCCGGGTCATCATAATGACTCATTGATCATTGTTCCATCCAATAATCATCATCATACTAATTGCGACCATCACCCGGGTCATCATATTTGCCACCACCATACAATGCATTCACTGCATCAACTTCATAATGTTCATCATCCGTAAATTTTACGAGGATTTCTTTTTATCACTGTAGGTAGGCCGCCGCCGTTGCTTATTTTTTGGCTACCAACCAATCGAAGTCATTAAAATGTTTTTCAGCAAACTTTCAATATCGCTCTTGGCCGGTAGGCCAGACGGCAGCACAATACCTGTTGGTTAAAAATAAATTATTTATACTCCCCAAAAACCTTCCTCAACTCATCCGCAATCTCACCCAGCGTGCAGTAATTTTCTACTGCTTCCAACACTGCAGGCATCAGTTTTTCGGTGCTGAGGGCTTTTTGGTGCAGGGTTTTTAATGAAGCAGCAACTTTGGTGTTGTCTCTTTCTAATTTTAATACTTTCAGTTTTTCAACCTGCAGGGTTTGTACTTGTTCATCTACTTTAAAAACTGGTATCGTATTTTTTTCATCGCTTTGAAATTTATTTACACCTACAATAATTTTTTCACCGCTCTCGATCTGGCGCTGGTATTCGTAAGCGCTCTTGGCAATCTCATCCTGAATAAATCCTTGTTCAATGGCTGCAACGCTGCCACCCATGACATCTATCTTTTCAATCAGTTTCCAGGCCGCAGCTTCCACTTCATTGGTAAGTGTTTCAATAAAATAACTACCGGCCAAAGGATCTACCGTATCGGCAGCGCCACTTTCAAATGCAACGATCTGTTGCGTACGCAATGCAACACCTGCTGCAGCTTCGGTAGGCAGGCTCAGTGCTTCATCATATCCATTGGTATGCAGGGATTGTGTGCCGCCCAACACTGCGGCCAGTGTTTGCAATGTAACCCTGCTGATATTGTTGTACGGTTGCTGTGCTGTTAATGTACTGCCACCTGTTTGTGTATGAAAGCGAAGCATCATGGCTTTGGGGTCGGTTGCACCCAATTCTTTCATCATGCCGGCCCACATACGACGGGCAGCCCTGAACTTGGCCACTTCTTCAAACAAATTATTGTGTGCATTAAAGAAGAAGGAGAGGCGCTTGCCAAAAACATTTATGTCCAGGCCTTTTTGCAAAGCAGCCTGCACATAGGCTTTGCCATTGCTGAGTGTAAAAGCAATTTCCTGTACGGCCGTACTGCCGGCCTCACGTATGTGATAGCCAGAAATGGAAATGGTATTCCATTTGGGGACTTCTGCGGCACACCATTCAAAAATATCGGTGATGATACGCATGGAAGCTTTGGGCGGATAAATATATGTGCCCCTGGCAGCGTATTCTTTTAAAATGTCATTTTGTATGGTACCGGATATTTTTTTAAGATCGGCGCCTTGTTGTTTTGCAAGTGCGATATAGAAGGCTAGTAAAATAAATCCGCTGGCATTGATGGTCATGCTGCTGGTGATCTCATCCAGCTTAATGCCTTTGAATAAAGTTTCCATATCCTCCAGGCTGTCGATGGCAACACCTACTTTGCCCACTTCGCCATCGGCCAATGGATGGTCACTATCGTAACCAATTTGTGTAGGCAGATCAAAGGCAACGCTCAACCCGTTCACACCCTGGCTTAATAAATAATGATAGCGCTGGTTGCTTTCTTCTGCTGTTGAAAAGCCGGCGTACTGCCGCATGGTCCACAGTTTGCCGCGGTACATATCGGGTTGTACGCCACGGGTGAAAGGGAAAGACCCGGCCCCCCCGTCCTCTAAAGGGGGAGTTAGGGCAAGATCATCCTGAGTATAGATGGTTTTTATTTCAATACCGGAGTCGGTAAATATTTTTTTATCAGCCATAATTATAATATTCTCTTTGCTTCAAACTGCAGGGCACTTAATACGGTTTTACTTAGTTCAGCATCGGTACTGGCAACATATTCAAGTATACGTTTGCTCAGTTCGATACCATTGGCATCCGATGGAAGGGTGGCGGCAAGCTGGTTAATGATAAAGCTGTTCTGATCTTTTAAATTACCGATGGCCTCCCACATTTTTGGATCGACATATATTTGCTGGCTTACATTATATTCATATTCTGTACGCAAAGTTTCCAGTAAATTTAACTGAAGGTCAACCACCGTCGATCCACCTGCCGATGTACGGGCAATGAGGTTCTTTAATGAACTTCTCTCGGCATATAATGTAAACCGCTCTAGCGCCTGCAGCTTTAATTTGATCACTTCGTTGTTGATACCCAGGCGTTCTTTAATCTCATCCTTCATGCCCTTAAACTCGGCAAGCAACCAGGCAATGGCGATAAAAAACATAAAGATGGCTCCAAAAATAATGTTCTGAACAGCTCCTTCTGATAAATGCATAGATGGTTTGTTTGGGGCAAAATTAAGGGATTATGGCCTCACCCAACCCTCTCCTTAGGGAGAGGGCTTTAGACTCTCCAGATATAAAGTTTCCTTTATTATAGCAGTAGCGTTAACCTCACCCAATGAGCTACGCCCGTTCCTTTGCAGGAACTTCAAAGGAGAGGGCTTTAGAGCCCACCGGTTAGAGTTACTTTTATATTATGGAGTTTGCCGGTAATTGACAAACAAAAATCTCATTTCGTAAAAGCAGCTTATTTTTATTATTTAATTTTGTACAAAGTTTTTGATATGGAAGCAACAACGACAATACCGGTTACTTTAACAGCATCGGCAAAGGAAGAAATTAAAAGGCTGATGCTGGAAGATGGGTTTGATAATAAAAAATTATTACGCATTGGCGTAAAGGGTGGGGGATGCAGTGGCATGACTTATGTTTTAGGTTTTGATACCCAAACAGAAAAAGACGAAAGTTTTGAGATCGATAATATACCCGTTATTATGGAAAAAACGCATGGTATTTACCTGATGGGTATGGAGGTGGATTGGCAGGGCGGCTTGAATAGCCGCGGTTTTACATTTAATAATCCAAATGCAAGTAAGACCTGCGGCTGCGGAACAAGTTTTGCCGTGTAGGTAAAAGTTGTTGGACAGACGGACGACTGCAAAATTTACTTTCGCCACCACCCATCATTACTATCCTCCTCTGGATCGTCAAAACCATAATTGTATGGGTTCCCTTTTTCGTCATCGAAATCAGCATCCAGATGATAAGGATAATATTTCATCCAATTATCGCCATACTTTTTTTTAAGATGAGATATTTCTATTTCCAATTCTCTGACCCTCCCTTCTTCAGGCGTAAGTTCTTCTTCAATAAAGCCTGAAAAAAGAGAAGCGTAAAAAGCACATTGGCAATATTGACCAAGACTGCAGGAGTTATGCGACGTACCATCTTTGCACATCAAAAAAAACCTGGATGCCATTGTTTTATTTTTGCTTCCTGGTTAAAATTAAGGCGGATGGTTTCGTACTGAACATTTTCAGGAACCTCGGTTTGTAACACAAAAGCCCAGTTATAGGCATCCAGCATTTTTTTTAAGGATTCAAGTATTTGTTTTATTTGGCTATTGTCTAGCATAGCTGAGGGAGGAATCATTTCCTCTGTAATGCCAGTCCATTCCTGGAGGTTACGTATTGGTGCAGTTTTATCTTCTTCCTCATCTGAAACAAAGTCATGCAACTCCATTTCTTTTTGTATAAATGGAATATTGGGGTTTGCCGTAGCAAAGGCAATATCTAAAAGCAACTGATCTATGTATTTTTGCATAGCATTGGCATTATACTTACCTAAAGTTGACTAGTCCTAAAAAAGCGATACAAGATTAATAATAAATAAAAGTACATTTTTTAAACAGTAGCAAGGTCACTCTTGCTGCTGTTTTTTGTTTTATAAGTTCTCATCTGGATTTTACTTTGGGCATGCATTTGTTCCGGTGTCAGCATATAATTCGAATAATGTGGCCTTTGGTTGTTATAAATTTCAATGGATTCTTTTACAATTATCTTCATGATTGCTGTGTCTTGATGGTGAGCATCAATCATAAATTCTTGTTTTAAGATTCCATTTACTCTTTCTGCTACCGCATTTTCATAAGGATCGCCATTGTTGGTCATACTGCATTTTACGTTATGCTTATTGAGCATGTTTTGATAGTCATCTGCACAGTATTGCAGCCCTCTGTCTGAATGATGTATTAACGCCAAGTCCTTGTCCTTCCTGCTTTTTATAGCCATATTCAAAGCCATCAAACTGCTTTCAGTATTCAAATTATCTGCAACGTAGTGGCCCATAATCTTCTTTGAGTAAGCGTCTGTAACCAAGCTTAAATAACAAGGATTTTCTCTTTTTCCTATGTAGGTTATGTCTGATACCCAAACTTGCTCTGGCCTGTTTATTACTGTATCAAGGATTAAATTCTGATGCTTCCGGAACCGGTGATATGAGTTGGTTGTTACATGATAACTGCGTTTTGGATGTATGAGTAAATGGTTTGCTCTTAGTATGTCAAAGAATTTATCTCTGCCAATTTTAAGGTGCCGGAGTTTATCCTGTAACAAATAATATAGCTTTCTAACACCTATCCTGGGCATTGATTTTCTTATTGCCATTATCATGGAAACTACCTGGCCGGACTTGGTTTGTTTACAAGCCCTTCGTCTTATTTTGCGATAATAAACCTGTCTGTTTATCCCGAACAAATGACAGGCAAACACTAGTGTTTGTTGTTGCTGTTTTCTAAAGTGTTCGATTGTTCGGGTGGTGAGTTTTTTCTTATATCGATTTGATATTCTTTCTCAGCAAGGTTAATCATCATATCGAAGATGATGGCTTTGCTGTCGGCTATATGGGCTTGCTGTTCAAGCAAAGTTTTCTGCTTCTCCAGCAGCTTTACTTTGGCTTCCAGTTCCATAATTTTTTGTTCTGGGCTTTTGGGCATATTTGAAGGGGTTTGATTTTCCCAATCAAAACTACCATATTTTCTTAGCCAGGTCACCAGAGTGGAACGGGCCTGGATCCCGTAGTTGCGTTGTGCTGAAGTAGTAGACAATTCTCCATGCTCAATTTGTTGAACGATTCGAAGCTTCAATGACAAAGGATAATCCTTTTGTGTTCGCTTCTCATAATTTGATTTTTCTGACATAACGATGTTTTTTGCTGTATCGCTATTTCAGGACGGGACATATCATTGAAATAAAATGATAGCCTGAAGCATTACGCAAAATGGTACAACGCCTGCCGGTTATCAGCCCTATCCAATCCGCAGACTCATGTTGGTTGAGTTTGAACTTGTCGGCTAACTGAGAAATTGTGCCTTGCTCCTCGACCATGATCTCCTCCACCACATCGATAATAATACGCAGCTGCATGGTGGGAATTGTTTTTGCATCCCCGGGATGAAACCCAGCTTTGATGATGGTACCTTTAAAATACATGTGGTTCATCGCAAAATTTTGAATAGTTAGTTTGTAAAATAGCTGAAGTGGGCAGCGGGCATCATTCCGGGCAAACCACTTCAGCCTTGAAAAAGAAAATGATCTGGTAAAGCGAACCAAACACCATGAACAATCATGTAACATTAAAAGGCAGCCTATAGTTCATCAGGCAGGCACTTTTCTTACTTTTTCCCTATCCCAAAATCTATGCGCTGCTATTGCCTCAATGAACCTGGCACTCAGTTTTGTAATATCTCCTATAATAACTCCTTCCACATTCGCCGTTTCGGCGCTGTTATCTTCCGGTAGTTTTTTGGCAAAATAAGTTGCTTTTAAAACCTGCAGTGCATCCGCATCTGCAGCAATTGCCTTACAATGTTTAAATGCTTCGTTTAAAAAGTGTATGGCATCCGGGTCAGCTTCAAGCGTGGCAACACTGTTGATGCCGCCTGGCACATACACTGCATCGTACAGAACTGAACTGGTGGTAAAAAAAGATTTCGGCGCCGGAATGGTTGCATCGTTTTGTGCAATAACAAATCCAAGGCGTGGTGCTATCACATCACAAACAGCTCCTTTTGCTTCCAATGCCTTTTTTACAGCTGCAAGACTTTCTTCATTTACACCATCTGCAGCAAGTATGGCAATTTTGCGGGTACGAATAGAATCTTTGGCAGTATTAAACATGCTCAATGCATCCGATCTTACCAGTGAGCCTTCCTTAACAAGTGATGCATATCTTTCCGGATCCGTATCTGCAGGTACATTCTGGTTTAAGGGTGTCTCCAAACCTTTTGGAACATGCACACCAATATTATAGGCCACAGCCGATGCAAGCCCCTCTTCTATCTGTGCAATAAAGTAGAGCATTCTTTCCCGTATTGAAATGGCCTCCACTTTTCCCAATTCAAAGCTCAATGCTTCTATGATATGATTTTTTTCCGGTTCGCTCTGGCTGTTAAAAAATAATTTAGCCTGGCTGAAATGGTCGAAAAAACTTTTGCTTCTTTCCCTGATCTTATATGCGTCAATTTTTTCGGGGAAGCTTGTAAAGCCGCCCTGCATGCGCCCCGCCTGGAAGGGGCAGCCACCGGAAATGGTGTTGGGACTGTGTGCAGTTTTTCCTTTGTTAATGGTTTGTCTCATTAAGCCATCACGCTGATTGTTGTGTACGGGTGCAATGGGCCTGTTAATGGGTATTTCATGAAAATTAGGCCCGCCGAGGCGGAGCAACTGCGTATCTGTATAAGAAAATAACCTGCCCTGCATTAAGGGGTCGTTTGAAAAATCAATACCAGGCACTACATGGCCCACATGAAACGCCACCTGCTCAGTTTCTGCGAAAAAATTATCGGGATTGCGGTTTAAAGTGAGGGTGCCAATGCGCTGAACCGGAACCAACTCCTCCGGAATTAATTTTGTAGGATCAAGCAGATCAAATTCATATTTGTGCTCGTCTTCTTCGGGCACTATCTGCACGCCAAAATCCCATTGGGGAAAATCACCTTTTTCGATGGCTTCCCACAAATCCCGCCGGTGATAATCAGAGTCTTTACCTGAAATATTCTGTGCTTCATCCCATGCCACTGCATGCACACCCAAAACCGGCTTCCAGTGAAATTTTACAAAACAGGATTTATTTTCTGCATTTACAAACCTGAATGTGTGCACACCAAAACCTTCCATCATCCGGTAACTTCTGGGCAGTGCCCGGTCACTCATAACCCACATGATCATGTGGGCACTCTCCGGTGTATTGGAAATAAAATCCCAAAAAGTATCATGTGCCGCTGCGGCCTGCGGTATTTCATTGTGCGGCTCTGGTTTAACGGCGTGTACCAGATCAGGAAACTTAACAGCATCCTGGATAAAGAACACCGGTATATTATTTCCTACCAGGTCAAAATTTCCTTCTTCTGTATAAAATTTAAC
>JANOUJ010000066.1:0-6472 GCA_031416815.1 Chitinophagaceae bacterium | reverse complement strand
CTGAAAGGGCATCGTCACAATGGTAGGTAATTACATCAAACCAGGCGCCCATCTCTCCCCAGTATTCATGAAAATGCACGGGTTTATCTTTCAGAAATGCCCTCAGGTCTACTTTAAACAACTCAATAGGAATAACGCCTTCAAATTTTTGCCATAAATTTTTGCCGATGATATCTGTGGCCGGTACGCTCAGGATCTTTTCGGCCGCAGGGTTCCACTGTTTAACTGTCCATTTATTATCAACAGTAAAGAAGCCATTGGTCACCGTTTCGGCTATGGAATATACTGGGTTACCGGTACTTTGAAGATGTGCTGCTATCGGATGCGGTGCAAGCATTGTTTTCAATTTTATGCGTTAGTTGACCGGGTTGGGATAATATTATTTGTATGCGCCTACGAATATGTAAAGGTTAAAAATGTTGTTTTAAAAAAGTTACAACCAGTATTTAATTAATTGCAATATTCATAGGTTATTTAAAAGGGTATACCACGTTTACCGTATTGTTTAATTTTTTTCCATTTTAGTTTAGAAACCGTTCAACCTTTTATTGAAATGTGTGAATAATGCAACTTTATCCGGGTATAATGCAACAGCACTTGTTGGGTATTTATAATCTTTACTACACCTACTGCTTATAACAAACTCAGGACAATTGTTACAATATCGGGGTTCATTCACGTTGAATATTCAATAGTTTAAAACATCCGGGCAAAACAAAGAAATGTCATTGACGGTATATAAATACCGGAAAAAACACGGCTATGAAGGGATTTAATGAAAAATGCGATACTGTTCTTTGTTGCCTTAAAAAACATGGGAGACTCAACTGGAGCAAATTTACTGACGAAACCAAGATCTATAAAGATGATGCGATCCTTTCCTTTTTAAAAGAACAGAAAGACTATATTGGATATAATGATACCTGGATCAACATTACAGAGAATGGAATAAATTTCATTGAAACAACCTCATTTGTCGCCCAGCGAAAAGTTCCATATTAGTAAAAGGCATAGAGCAAATTCACCCCAAGGTGTGAATGATGCAAAAATTGCAACGAATTGTGTAATGTTTCAATCCAAGATACAAAATACTTTTGCACCAGAATATTCGCAATGCCATTTCGAAACTACTGATAACAAAAAAATCCCCGGCATCGTGGCATGGATGTTGCCTTAGGGGGTTAACTAAAATTTAAAAAATGACAACAACAAAATTATTTATTGCAGCCGCCATCGTATCGATCGGGTTTACGGCATGTAATACCGAAAAAAAAGAAGCACACGAAGTAGAAGTATTGACTACTTACGTTGACTCTGTAGAGGGTCTTACACCAGTGTACACCACTGAAAGCTGGACAGCTATTGAAAATGGCTACCAGGAGCGGATGTCAAGGGCAGAAAAGAATATGGCTGCGCTTAGTGAAGAAGAAAGAGCAAGAGCCGAAGCTACCAAAGCAAGGTACGCCGCTTTAAAAAGCAAGTATGAGCTTATTATTAAGGAAAATGAAGCAAAAATGAATGCCACAACTACAACGTCTCCTAACTTCAGAAAAGTTTTAAGGGACAGGTTATTTGGTGAAGGCAAGATCGGTGATGATATGCAGTTTAACTATGTTACCGGTGCTAATATTTTAAGCGTTTACCAAAACTTTGTAGATGCTGTTGCGGATAACAAGAATAATTATACAAGAGAAGACTGGGATGAGATCAATGTACTTTATGAAGCGCTTGATACCCGTAAAAATGCAGTAGAAAAGGATCTGAAGACCAATGACAATTTAAAAATTGCTGGCCTTAAAGTACGTTTTGCTTCTATTGTTGCAACAAACAGGGGCGGTGCCAAAGTAAGAGAGAATGAAGAAGCCAAACAATAAGTTTTAGATTTTAGAATTATAATTTTTGAAGAAAACGTTTCAGGAAACTGAAGCGTTTTTTTTATAGGATGAGTCTTAAATTTTGCTGATAGTTATGGAGATTGATTTAATTTAGTCTTTATTTAGTGAACAGTCAGCCTGAGGCACTCATAAAAAAATTTAAGCTCTTTACAAATGACAAAAAGAAAACTTTTTTTTCTCAGCTTCGCTGAGAAAAAAGGTTTGCCACGAAGGCGCAAAGGCACCAACCTGCCTGCCGGCAGGCAGGGTAGAAAAATGCTACGCATTTTCCTTTGTGCCTTCGAGACTTAGTGGCTATATTCAATTTTGCAAAAAATTGAATTTCAATGCTTTAAAATGCTTGTCATTAGCAGCTTGTCGAAGGCGGGATGCTCACCGAAATAATCGTACCGGCTTCGACAATCCCGATGGCTATCTGGACTGACAATTTTTCAAAGTAAAGCACTACCTGAAATTATTTTTTTGATATAAAATCTTACACCATGAGTAATACAATAGCAACCTTATCACCAACCGAATTGTGGCAGCATTTCGCTGCACTGAACGCTGTTCCCCGTGCCTCTAAAAAAGAAGAGCAGGTAATACAGTTCATCCTGGATTTTGGAAAAAAACTGAACCTGCAAACACATAAAGACGGAGTGGGCAATGTGATCATAAAAAAACCGGCAACTGCCGGTATGGAAAATAAACAAACCGTTTGTTTGCAGAGCCACCTGGACATGGTGCATCAAAAAAATGCAGATACCGATTTTGATTTTGCTACGCAGGGTATCAGCATGTTTATTGAGGGTGATTGGGTGAAAGCAAAAGGCACCACGTTGGGAGCAGATAATGGGATCGGCGTGGCTTCTATCATGGCCCTTCTTGCTTCCACTGATATTCCTCATCCGGCGCTGGAAGCGCTTTTTACCATTGATGAAGAGACGGGGATGACCGGTGCACTGGGGTTAAAAGGAGGACTGCTTGATGCTGAAATTCTATTGAACTTAGATACCGAAGATGATGATGAATTGACCATTGGCTGTGCAGGCGGTATTGATGTGAGCGCAGGGGGAAATTATGAAACAGAAAAAGCGGGGGCAGGCGTTACAGGATATCGTGTAACTGTAAAAGGGTTAACCGGCGGGCACTCCGGAATGGATATTTATAAAGGAAGAGGCAATGCCAATAAATTGATGAACCGTATTTTATTGAATGCTGCGGAAAAAATGGATGTATGGATCAATACAATTGATGGAGGTGGATTGCGCAATGCCATTCCACGGGAATCGTTTGCAGATATCGCCATTGCTGCTGCAGATGCAGACGATTTTACAGCTTTAATAAAAAGCGAAGAAGAGGTTTTGCAACATGAATATCAAAGCACGGATCCTAATTTAAACATCAGCATTGATAAAATTGATACACCGGAAATTGTGTTGAATGCCACATTTCAATACAAATTATTAAGAACAGTTGCGGCATGTCCCAATGGCATTTACAGGATGAGCCCTGCAATAAACGGCCTGGTACAAACTTCAAATAATCTGGCAAGAGTGCTGGTAAAAGATGGTGCATTTACCATCTTGTGTTTAACCCGCAGTTCGGTTGATAGTGAGAAGACCGACCTTGCCAAAACCATCTGCTGTAATTTTGAACTGGCCGGTGCAACGCCATCTTTTGGCGGCTCATATCCGGGCTGGGCGCCAAAACCAGAAGCGCCCATTGTAAAGTTGATGAGTGATCTGTATAAAGAATTGTTTAATGGAGATGCCCATGTAAATGCCGTGCATGCCGGATTGGAATGCGGTATACTAGGCACCAATTATCCTGATATGCAAATGATCTCTTTTGGCCCCAATATACGTGGTGCACATTCTCCCGATGAAAAAGTGCAGATCAGCTCAGTACAAAAATACTGGCCTTATTTACTGGAAACCTTGAAGCGGATACCGGAAAAAAGATAGCACAGGTTTTTGTTAGATTGCTTCAAAAAAAGGTTTTTTTTCATGAGGCGGATCATTTTCTTTGATGTCCTTTATCAGTGAATAAAACCTTAATGGTATGTAGTTTGCATATCATTCTCTAAAACAGGTTATATGAAAAAGCTGATCATAGCCCTCGATGGGCAACATTTCCCCAAAGGTGCCTTTGAATTTGCAAAAAATATCAATGCCAAAACAAAAGTATTGCTGGCAGGTGTTTTCCTGAACCCGGTAGACTATTCAAAGCTGCTTGCCTATACCGGCATAGAGGGGTCGTCGCTGATGACTGAATGGCTTACAAGGACTGATGATGACGTACTGGTCAGTAAAAATATAGGTTTGTTTACCGATGCCTGTACCCAGGCAGGAATTGAATTCAGAATACACAATGATACAAACCTGATGGCTTTGTCTTCTTTGATTGAAGAGACACGTTTTGCGGATGCCCTGTTAATAAGCAGCGATCTGTTTTATGCCAATGTATCGGCCAATCAGCCAAATTTTTACCTGGAAGAAGTTTTGAAACGGTCTGAATGCCCGGTGATGTTGGTGCCCGAAAACTATACGGACCCCAACCGTGTGGTTTTAGCCTATGATGGAACTGAGTCATCCGTATTTGCCATAAAACAGTTTGCCTATGTATTTGCCGGGCTGGCGCAAAAAGAAACCATTCTTTTATCTGTAACAAACCACGAGGATGAACTGCTGGAGTACAGCCTCATTACTGAATTGCTATCCCAGCATTATCCAAATCTTACCATTCAGACACTGCACCTGAAACACAAAAAAGATCTTGCAGGCTGGATGGCCGACAAACCAAACAGTTTTATTGTTATGGGTGCATTTTCCCGATCCATCTTTTCGCAGCTATTTAAAAAGAGCTTTGCAACCGATGTGATACATGATATCAAAATGCCTCTGTTTATTTCGCATAAATAAAATGCCATCACAAAAACGGGTAAGTTGGATTAATTAAATTGCAGGATGGACAATAAAGACAAAGAAGAGGTAAAATCTGAAATAAAATTTCTCGAGGGCCCTCAAAGCCGTTGGCAGGAATTTAAATTTACCATTAAAGTTTTGCTGGACTTTGTGAAAGGACTCAGGGCTTTACATTTTGTTGGCCCTTGTGTTACTGTTTTTGGATCAGCAAGATTTAAAGACGGGCACCCTTATTACGAGGTAACCGAAGAACTAGCAGGCAGGATTGCTCAATTAGGTTTTACCATCATGACCGGCGGCGGCCCCGGCATTATGGAAGCTGCAAATAAAGGTGCCAGGGCAGTGGGAGGAAGGAGTGTGGGATGTAATATTGTTTTAGCAACAGAGCAGAGCCCAAATCCTTATCTTGATAAATGGGTAAACATCCGTTATTTTTTTATAAGGAAAACGTTACTGATCAAATATTCCTACGCTTTTGTGGTTATGCCCGGTGGCTTTGGGACGCTGGATGAGTATTTTGAGGCGCTTACATTAATTCAAACCCAAAAAATAAGTTCGTTCCCTATTGTTGTTTTCGATACCGTTTTTCACAAACACCTGATTGAGCATATTGAAAATATGAAACTAAAAGGAACCATTTCATCCACAGATACCCACTTGTTCTTGTTTACAGATTCTGTTGAAGAAGCCGTAAACTATATCAGCGGGAATACGATCAAACAATTTAATCTGCTGCCCGAAAAAACATATAAACCGTACAAGCCTTTTAAATGGCTTTTAGAAAGAAGGTAATTTTTTTGGAAGGTTCGTTTTTAATTAAGGTTTATCTGCTCTACGAGCTCATCCATCCGAATACCGTTGTGGCTTTCTTCATAAACGCATTCAGCATTCTTAATTAAAAGTATTTGTGGAGACTCATGCGTTACCGAAAACTCAAGGGCAACCTGGTCGGAGAGGGACCTGTGTTTTATCAGATCAAGAAAATAAAAATCAATGGCTGGTGGTTGTGCATTTCTTTCCAAACGGCTTTTAGCCATCGTGCTTATGGAACAACGTGTACTGTGTTTAAAAATTACCTGGGGCCTGGCTTTAGATAATTCCTTTATGGCAACCAGTTGCTGTGAGTTGTTCAGTTCTATCCAATTCATTTGGGAGCAGCGGCGATTAATGAATGATACCTGCAGACATTGGACAAGCGGCTTTGCGGCTTGAAGTGCAACTGCTCATCATCGCAGTTACGGCAATCAGTATCAATACAACTAAAAGTATTTTTTTCATCATATCAGATTAGGGTTAAAACTTATTCCTGCAAATTTTCATATGCAAAGATAATTACTAAACTTAAACGGTGAATACTATTTATTATTACATTGTGCCTCCAATAAAACCGAAAATAACTAATAAAGACCTTAAAATCACTTATTTAACCCTAAACGATGTTCCCAACATGTTAAACTTAACCCGCCCAATTGCTTTTATTGACCTGGAAACCACTGGTATAAGCCTCTCAACCGATCGGATCGTTGAGATAGCTGTAATAAAAATTTTACCGGATGGAAACAGTCAGGTAAAGCGGAAACTCATCAATCCCGAAATGAAAATTCCACAGGAATCCATCGATATACATGGTATTACCGATGAAATGGTTAAAGATGCCCCCACTTTTAAACA